>JAFTTD010000287.1 GCA_017466965.1 Bacteroidaceae bacterium | reverse complement strand
TTGTAAGGTTATGAGGTTTTAAGGTAGGCAATGCCACCCTATAGTAATGTCTGAACTCCTGAACTTCTGAACTCCTGAACTACTAATTCATAATTCATAATTAAAACTTAACTTCTTAACTCCTTAACTTCTGAACTCCTAATTCCTAATTCCTAATTCATAATTCATAATTAAAAACTTACCGAACAAATTACTTTTTCAAGTTCGCTAAGCTGAAGCATGTTTGGTCCGTCGCTGAGTGCATTGTCGGGATCGGGATGCACTTCAAAGAAATATCCGTTTGCGCCGAAGGCTTTGGCTGCAAGCGCCATTGGCGGCACGAATTCACGGTTGCCTCCGGTCTTGCCTCCGGCTGCTCCAGGACGCTGGACTGAATGGGTACAGTCCATTATGACAACATCGGTAAACTTCTTCATGTCCGAGATGTTTCTGAAATCCACAGCCAGGTTGTTGTATCCGTATATGTTGCCACGCTCAGTGAGCCATACGTTCTCGTTTCCGCTCTCCCGCACTTTCTGCACAGGATATTCCATGTCGTTTCCTGAAAGGAACTGCGCCTTTTTTATATTCACAATTTTTCCTGTTCTTGCGGCAGAAGTCAACAAGTCGGTCTGGCGGCAAAGGAATGCCGGTATCTGCAGTACATCAACTACATTGCCAGCTTCCTGAGCCTGATAGCTTTCGTGTATATCAGTAAGCAGTTTAAGCCCGAACTTGCTCTTGATGTCTGCCAGCATCTGCAATCCCTTTTCCAGTCCCGGTCCACGATAGGAATGGATGGAAGTACGGTTGGCCTTGTCGAACGATGCCTTAAAAATTATGTCAATGCCATATTTCCGGTTCAGCCTGACAATCTCGGTTGCAACCTCTTCCATTACGTCAGAATTTTCAATGACGCACGGACCGGCAATGAATTTTATTGACTTGTTGTGTTCCAATATCATCTTTTTTGATTTTTTTGAGTTTAATTCTTTTGAAGTGCAGAGATAGAAATCAAGGTATATGATCGGCGCTTGCAGTCATGACAAAGTCATCATAAACCCAGTATTTCACAGGTATAGTCTTACCGCTTATGTATTCATCTGCATATATCACTCCCTCGTTTTGCTCCTGAAAGGGGTGTATGAACATATCCTTGAGGAAGTCTGCACCCTCATGCCGCAAAAGCTTGAACAGCGTCTCCTTAGCAGACCAGTGAATCATGTTGGATATATTGGATACAGAATGTTCGTCTTCCCTGACAAATCTTGATTTTACTCTATCCACCTTTTCAGAAATCATCTCTATATCTATACCCACTCTATGCATTCCGGACAATATGATTGCCACATATCCATTGAGCTGTTCACCTTGGCGATGGAGTGTGTGCGAGATGCTTATATTCATATTTTCAGTCTCAGGCAACAAGGGTGCTCCGTCATCGTCATACATTATGGTAACGTACTTGCCAAGGGCACTGCAAAGCAACACTCTTGCCGCTAACCACTCCAACTGTCTTGACTTGGACCTAAACCTGTCCTTTACCTCTTTGTCAATGCTGCCAGGGTAAGGATGAAGCGCCAGCAAGGATTCATAATCTTCTTCTATCCTCCACACCAGCACCCTAACGTCGTCAACAGTCTCGTCTATTATAGTCATCAGAACGGATATTCGGTATCGTTGCTTTCTGGGCTGGCAACTCTGTCAGTCTGCGCAATGTTACTCTGAACAGGCTGAACATTCTGCTGACCTGCAGAAGAAAGAAGTTCAAGGTTATCAACCATTATCTCTACTCGCTGATGGCGAACTCCCTGCTTGTCATCCCATGTTCTGCTCTGTATCTTTCCTTCAACATATAATTTTGTACCCTTGCGTACATATTTTTCTACAACTTCAGCCTGCTTGCGCCAAAACACTAAATTGTGCCACTCTGTGCGCTCAGGAACTTGTGTTCCATTCTGCAAGGTATATCCGCGTTCAGTTGTTGCCAAACTGAGAGTAGCAACACATACGCCGGTGTCAAGATACCTTACAACCGGATCCTGGCCAGCGTTGCCTATCAGCATTACTTTATTTAATGACATATATAATTATATAATTTTTAGTTGTATTGTTTTTCTATTAAGTTCTGATTATTCTTTTCAGGAGGAAAACTTTTGTAATTATAATTTTATTCATAATTAAAGCAAAGCTTCAACCTCACTACCTTGCAAACTCAAAAATTAAAACAGTTTGACGGTCTTATTCATCAAGTAGCAGTCCAATATGGTCATTGCCGCCATAGCTTCAACCACAGGCACAGCTCTTGGCAAGACACAAGGGTCATGCCTTCCCTTCACATCCAGAGTCACATCATTGCCCTCAACATCAACTGTCTGCTGATTCATCAGCAATGTGGCAACAGGCTTAAATGCCACTCTGAAATAGATGTCTTGCCCATTTGATATACCACCCTGAATCCCCCCGCTATGATTAGTGAGAGTTCTTATCCTGCCAGAGTCATTGCAAAAAACATCATTCTGCCGGGACCCTCTGAGCATGACTCCGCCGAAGCCTTCTCCATATTCAAATCCCTTAACAGCATTGATTGACAACATGGCTGCTCCAAGAGCTGAATGCAGTTTGCCAAATGCAGGTTCGCCCAACCCTGCTGGGCATCCCGTCACAACACAGGTAACAACTCCTCCTATAGTATCTCCATCCGCCTTCACTTCTTTTATCAAAGCTTCCATCATGGATGCAGCAACTGGATCAGGACAACGAACAGGATTATTTTCTATATTGGAGAAATCATATTTATGATAATCCTTGTCTATCTCTATGCTCCCCACCTGGGATGTATATGCCGTGACACCAATCCCCAACTCTCTCAAGGCAAGTTTGGCAAAGGCTCCTCCAACGCACCTTGAAATAGTTTCACGAGCGGAAGAACGTCCACCTCCTCTATGATCGCGAATACCATATTTTTGAGTATAAGTATAGTCTGCATGAGATGGTCGGAAAACGTTTCTCAAATTGTCATAATCAGCAGAATGCTGATTTGTATTCCTCACAACGAATCCAATAGGACATCCGGTAGATTTACCCTCAAATACTCCTGACAAAATTTCTACTTTATCCGCTTCTTTTCTTCCTGTAGTTATACTGCTCTGTCCCGGTCTGCGCCTGTTAAGTTCGTTTTGAACAAAATCCAAATCAACGCTAATGCCAGCAGGGAAGCCGTCAATCACTCCTCCGACTCCAACTCCATGACTTTCTCCGAAAGTAGTAAGAGTAAAAATATTACCAAAAGTGTTACGCATTGAAGTACTGTATTAAAAATCAACCCTCAGCAACAAATACAATCAATGGCAATGTCCACATCCACAGCCGTCGCCACTGTCGCATCCGCCTCCACAATCACCACCACATCCGCATCCGCAGCCACAACCTTCACCACTAAGCATATTGAGCATGCCAGTCACTTCCTCATTGGTAGCTTCTCTGTTCTCCACTACTGTTCCAACAAAATGCAAGTCCTGTCCTGCACGCGGATGATTCAAGTCAATGGTAACAGCATTGTCCTTAATTTCAATAACAGTGCCATTGAATCTCTCCCCCTCTGGACCTGCCAATGGGATTATGTTGCCCTCAAAGATATGTTCTTTGTCGAAACGCCCGTTAATCTCAAACACTTTCTTATCTACGTCAAACATAAGCTCTTCCTGAAAGTCACCATAAGCATCAGCTGCAGGAATAACAAAATCGAATGACTCACCCTTTTTAAGATTGGCAACCTTGTCTTCAAATGACTTCAACGCAACTCCAAGATTGCTGATGAACTGAAACGGATGTTCAGATGTGCATTCTTCAACTAAAGCCTCTTCCTCATTGCTACCAGCATCAGTAACATACATCTTATAGGCTACTGTAATGTAATTATTTTCTACTGACATATTAATACTTTATTAAATTAACGTAGCAAAGATACGCTTTTATAGAATAAAAACAACTATTAAATCTCGTATATTTACAGTTTAAATCCGTTACAACTATAATTACACAATCATATGTTCAAATGTATCAAGCTTATTTCCTCTAATCACACATCATCTTAAAAACTTCAT
>JAFTTD010000026.1 GCA_017466965.1 Bacteroidaceae bacterium | reverse complement strand
GGCAGATAAAACTACAATTTTTTGATCATTGTCTGTTATTAATTTGCAAACATCCTTCATTCTTTGGGAACTGCCTACAGATGTCCCACCAAACTTTAATACTTTCATTTTAATTTATTATAGTTAATTTGTTTATTCTTAGTTATTTCTGTTGATTTTCTGTTACTTGACTTTCTGATATGTTTCCGTTAGAACATATCAGTAATCGACCTGGATATTTCTCAATAAGATTGATGTTGTGAGTTATCATTATTACTGTAGAGCCTTTTTTACAGATGTTATGCAACAGTTCTGTAATTAGGCAGCTTGTTTCATTGTCAAGATTTCCGGTAGGTTCATCTGCTAGTATTAGTTCGGGATTGTTGAGTATTGCCCTTGCTATAGCTATTCGTTGCTGTTCTCCTCCAGATAACTCGTTAGGCATTTTGTAGCCCTTTGTATCCATGCCAACGAGTTCTAATACCTCCTTTATTCTTCGGTCAATGTCAAATTCATTTTTCCAGCCTGTTGCTTTTAGTACGAATCGAAGGTTTGCATCAATGCTCCGGTCGGTAAGTAATTGGAAATCCTGAAAGATTATTCCAAGTTTTCTTCTTAACTCAGGTGTATGCTTGGCTTTTATGGATGTCAAGTCATAACCCATGACGAATGCATCACCTTCTTCTATTGGTAATTCTGCATATATGGTTTTGACCAATGAACTTTTACCAGAACCGACTTTTCCTGTTATATATACGAATTCACCTTTGTCTATGTTCAGATTTACATCATGAAGAACCATTTGGCTCTCTTGGTATATTTTAACATTTTTGTATTCTATCAGCATTGTAAAATGAAGTCGATTATATTATTCTTTATTCTGTCTATATATATTGTATTCAGGCTGTTGTAGATAAAGGCAAAAATTATGATTTATCAATGCTTTTCCCAGTTCGGGTCATGACGCTTTTGTAATTCAACAGCAAGGTCTTCAATTTTCATCCCTTTTGAAGTGAGAAGTACCATCAGGTGGTATAACATATCTGATGCTTCATATACAAGTCTTTCATCATTTCCTGCCATTGCTTCTATGACACTTTCTACAGCTTCTTCGCCAACTTTCTGTGCCATTCGTCCGCATCCTGACTGAAACAAGCTTGTTGTATATGAACCTTCTGGCATTTCTTCGTACCTTTTTTCTATAAATCTCTGAAGTTCTGTAAAGAACATTATAGGATTCTCATTCTTTTCGTTCCAGCAAGTGTCTGCGCCTGTGTGGCATACAGGTCCTGTGGGGGTTGCTTTGATTAGCAGAGTGTCGTTGTCACAGTCTAATGCAACAGATACAACTTTCAGATAATTTCCGCTTGTTTCGCCCTTAGTCCAAAGACAATTGCGGCTACGGCTCCAGAATGTGACTAGATTGCTTTCTAAAGTCTTGTTGTACGCTTCTTCGTTCATGTATCCGAGCATGAGTACTTTTAGTGTTTTGCTATCCTGGATAATGGCAGGAATGAGTGAGCCGCATTTGTTAAAATCTGGTTTCATTATTTTTTATTTATGCTGTTTTTTTATTTGTTCTTTTGCTAACTAATATATTTATATTTGAATGGTGTGTACTATATTCTTACACAAACACCTTCGTTTGAAAGATAATCTTTAAGTTCTTTAATATTGATTTCTCCAAAATGGAATACGCTTGCAGCCAATGCTGCGTCACTATGCCCCTTGACAAAGGTGTTTTTGAAGTCTTCCATTTTACCGGCTCCTCCGGAGGCTATGACCGGAATAGAAAGTGTTTCTGAAAGCTGGAATAGTGTATCATTGTCAAATCCTTCTTTAACTCCGTCGTGGTCCATGCTGGTATATAGTATTTCTCCAGCTCCACGTTCGTTTGCTTCTTTTGCCCAGTCTAACAGTTGGCGATCTGTTTTAATTCTGCCTCCATTGAGATAACAAAAGTGTCCTTCATGATTTTTTTTTGCATATATTTCTACAACGCATACTTGTGAACCGAAATGTGATGCTATTTCATCAATCAGTTCGGGGCGTTTAAGAGCTGCTGAATTTATGCTCACTTTGTCTGCACCGGCATTTAATAGTCTGTCCACATCATTGAGTTCGTTTATTCCTCCGCCTACAGTGAAAGGGATATTAATTTCACGTGCTATGTTTCGGACTAATTCGGTGAATGTTTTCCTTCCTTCAAAACTTGCAGTAATGTCAAGATAAACAAGCTCGTCTGCACCCATAATACTGTATGTTCTTCCTAATTCTATAGGGTCACCAGCATTTCTTAGGTTCTCAAAATTTGTTCCTTTAACTGTTTGTCCGTTTTTTATGTCAAGACAAGGTATGATTCGTTTTGCTAACACTTTGTTATATTATCTTTTCTTAAATACTTTGTTTTATATACTCATTCAGACAAACTCTGAAAGTTCTTTCATTGTTATTCTGCCCTCATATACAGCTTTACCGAATACAACAGAAGGTATGCCGGCATTATTAAGCTCGTATATGTCTTCGACAGAACTGACTCCACCGCTGGCTATAAGATTGAGGGTAGGGAAGCTGCTCATTATTTTTTTGTACATATCAGTTGATGGTCCCTTGAGCATTCCGTCTCTTGCGATGTCTGTGCAAAGTACATTGTTTATGCCATGTTCAATGTATTTTTCAATGAAAGGCATTAGTTCGTCATTCCCTTCTTCTTTCCAGCCGTTTATGCTGATTAGTCCGTTTTTTACGTCTGCTCCAAGTATTAACCTTTCGCATCCATAGTTTGAAATCCATACAATCATTAGTTCGGGGCGTTTAACGGCTATACTGCCGATTGTCACTAGTTTCGCTCCTGATGAAAATGCAATTTCTATATCGGAATTGCTTTCAATGCCTCCGCCAAAGTCAATAGTCAGATTAGTGGCTGTGGCTATTCGTTCTATTGTTTTGTAATTAATGACATGACTTGATTTTGCTCCATCCAAATCAACTGTATGCAGACGTTTGATGCCGTGGTCCTCAAACATTTTTGCAATCTCTACAGGATCCTCGTTATATACGGTCTTCCGACTGTAGTCACCTTGCGTAAGTCTCACACATTTTCCGTCTATTATGTCAATGGCTGGAATTATTTGTATCATAATTCAATAAAATTCTTTAGTATTAATTCTCCTATCTTTCCACTTTTTTCGGGATGAAACTGTGTGGCGTAGAAGTTGTCTTTATTCAATGCGCTACTGTATGGCTGCACATAATCTGTTGTCCCAATGGTGTGTTGGCAGAGTGGGACATAGTAACTGTGTACAAAATAAACAAATTCAGGATTGTCAAAACCTTTGAATAGGCCTGATTTCGTATCATAAACTGTATTCCATCCCATTTGCGGAACTTTACAGCTTTTTTCTTTAGGCTGAAACAATTTAACGTCAGCGTCAAATATGCCAAGGCAATCTGTGTTGTTTTCTTCTGAATGACGACACATAAGCTGCATACCGATACATATCCCCAACACGGGTTGCTTGAGTGAAGGTATAAGTCTGTCAAGACCATTTTCTTTCAAATAGCTCATTGTTGTTTTAGCTTCGCCTTGGCCTGGAAACACAATTCTGTCGGAGCGAAGAATCTCTTCCTTGTCTGATGTAACAATAGGTTCTATTCCTATCCGACGAAACGCGTTCTCTACCGAACAAATATTTCCTGCATTATATTTTATGATTGCAACTTTCATTTGTGTTGTATTATTACCTTTAAAATAAGGTTTTTCCTTTATATGATATAAGTTTGATTTTGGCTACAAAGTTACATAAATATTATGATATTGTGAACTTTATCATCAAGTTTCGTTGCATT
>JAFTTD010000286.1 GCA_017466965.1 Bacteroidaceae bacterium | reverse complement strand
CTCGTCATCAAAATCTGCTACAATGTCAGTAGAAAAAGCGTTGGTTGGATATTCCGCTGCGGGGTAAGGGTCGATTCCCAAATCCTTTAATGCCTGAAGATTCAAACGACGGTTAATTTCCTGTTCGCTGAGTTCTAATACGTTCATATATTCTCTTTAACTTTATGTTCAAATGTGTTATATTAGTCTTGCGCTTTTGCAAAGCGCGCACACTCTTTGCGCAAAGTTAATGAATACCTTTGACATATTAATTATAGAACTCGTAAAAACTGTTTGTTTTTATGGCAGAAGTTGTTTTGTAGCTTGCAAATTGTAAGAAAATGCCATTCTATAGAATGATTTTCCACACAGTACTTATTCTGCATCTGTTTCTCATTAGTGGCGAGAATGTGTGAATGTAGTCAAAGCTGAAGCCAGCAACATACTTGTTGGTGCTTATATAGTCGTATGCTATTCCTGCTCCGATTTCAAAATCGGTGTCGCCCGGGATACGAAGGAATGTGTTGCTGCTGTTGAAAGTATTTGTACCTGTTTTATTAATGTGTTCTTCTGTATATCCGATTTCAGCCTCTTCCGTGATTCGTACTCCAGCAAATGCTCTCGCTGAAAATCTGTTGGTCATGCCGAATGGGAGGGAGTATCTGCCTCCGAGGTCAAAATGATACAGGTTTATGTTGCATCCGTATAGGTCGGGCATCTCAGACGCGGATGTGCCGGTCAGATGCGCCTTTGCCTTTGTTGTTGACAATCTGCCTATTGCGTCAATGGCAAAGTTCTCCGTAAGGAACAGCGAACCTTCTACTCCGGCACTGAACGTAGAGCTGGTTGACAGGCTTACGTTCCCATCGTAGTTGCCTGTAAGCTCAAAACAGTCTGCGTCAATTCGCTTTTTGCCTATGTCACTCCCAGAAGTAAGGGCTACAGACGTGGGCCTGACATTGAAGTCCATCAAGCGAATCATGTCGCCAACAGTTATGCGCGGCTGGTTTATTTCCTTTTCGCCAAAGATTTTGTCAACAATGAAATAAGCCAGATTTGTTGATGTGATACCGATTCCGGCACCAACAAACAAGTCCTGTGCCCAGTGGCGGTTATGGCGGAGTCTGAGCAGCTGTGTGCCGGTGGCTGTTGCGTATCCGCCGACACTTATCCACGGGCTTACGTGTCCGTATTCACGGTGCAGAATAGTAGCGCTGACAAATGCTATGGACGAGTGTCCCGAAGGCATGGAGTGGCTGTCGGAACCATCAGGTCGGTTTTCATCAGCCATTCGCTTGATGCTCAGAGTTATTCCAGAAGAAATACCTACAGCCAAAGCGTTTGAAAAGAACATCCTTTTAGTCTTGCTTCTGCTTTCAACGCCGGCAAACTTCAGTGCCCAGCTTGCAGCCAAGGGCGACATGGCTATGGCGTAATCTCGCATGTCATAGTCGCTTTTCTTGAACACTCCGGGCATGTTTTTGAAATCACGGTCGGCAATCGTTAGCGCAATACCTCTCATCAGCGAAGCCGATTCGCCAGGCTTGAATTTCTGTTCGTCTTTCATCATGTCAGCCTCAAACTTCACAAGCACCCTTTCCGCCTCATTCTGCTTTTCCTTTTCAACCATGATTCTCTCAATCTCGTCAAGATATTCCTGCGTGAGAATAGAATCGTTCCTTCCTTCTGTTTTTGCATTGTTCTGGGCTGTTATTTTAAGG
>JAFTTD010000285.1 GCA_017466965.1 Bacteroidaceae bacterium | reverse complement strand
GGTTGAGAACAAATCCTTAACATAAACAGAACGAGCCACATTATTCCGTATTACCCTGACAGCGTTATGTCCCTTCTTATTCAGTTCGTCAACATCCTCCATTGACAATATGCCTCTACTATACACCGTGTCAAGCAGACTGCCAATTCGTTGTGCATAATAATCCATCAGAATGCTCGCCATATTTTCCTTACGCCTATTCAACACCTCTAAAGCAGAATCATGGATTCGAGTATTCACATTGTAATATGGCTGAAAATGCCTCACAATGCTGTCTTGTTCACGTATTAGAACAGAATCTGTTTTATAAACAGGAAACTTCCAAGGAGCTATCAACTGTCCATACCTCCAAGGCTTACCTTCATCATAAATATAATCAAAACGCGAATCACGCGGCATAAAATAAACAATGGCTACAGTAGAAGCCACTACCAGAAATATCTTAAACCAAAGACCGCTTCTGTCCTTTTGCTGACGTCTATTTCTGTTTGATTTATTTCTAAAAAGGCTTATTTTCATAATATCTATATAAATCTAAAATTAGCGACAATATGAATTATTACGCAAATATAACCAAAGCAAACAACTCAACAAAATAAAATTCTTTTTTGTTGAGTTGTCTGCACCGTCTTTATAAATAGACTTAAAATTGTAGAGTAGTACGAAACCGGAAAGCGCCGCAACTATCAAGCAATGACATCGCTACGCTCTGTCGGGAAAAAAATGACTGTATGCCTTCATTTAGGCTTTACCCTCTATCTGTTCATAAGAAAATCCTTGAAAGCATTGAAGTCTGCTGACATTTCCACGCTTTCTTTCTTGCCTTGCATAAAAGCTGAAAGTTTTGCAGGTATTTCAATAGCCTGACCTATTATGTTTTCCACTGTATCCTTGAATTTTGCAGGATGAGCCGTTTCAAGGAACACGCCTGTTTCTCCTGGCTGAAGTCCCTCAGCCAACGCACGATAGCCACAAGCTCCATGAGGATCGCACAAATATCCAGTACTTGAATATACATCCTTAATTGTTTCTGCTATCTCACCATCACTATATGTAGCACCACTAATGTCAGCGCATATTGCAGAATGGTCTCCCTTGTAAAGATCGTAAATGCGTGCGAAATTGCTCGGATCGCCCACATCCATGGCATTGGCAATAGTCTGCACAGAAGCACGAGGTTCATATTTACCAGTCTGCAAGTATTTGAAGAATATGTCATTTGCATTATTTGCCGCAATAAATCTCTTCACAGGCAGCCCCATTTTCTTACCAAACAAACTTGAACATATATTTCCAAAATTACCTGAAGGAACACAAACCACAAGCTGGTCAGCAAGTCCTCGCTTCTTCATCTGCGCATAAGCATAGAAATAATAAAACGCCTGCGGAAGGAAACGTGCCACATTGATAGAATTAGCAGACGTCAGTTTCATGTGCTTATTAAGTTCTTCGTCCATGAAAGCAGACTTAACAAGAGCCTGGCAATCATCAAATACTCCATCCACTTCAATAGCTGTGATATTCTGCCCAAGCGTAGTGAACTGGCACTCCTGTATCGGACTCACCTTACCCTTTGGATAAAGCACGTAAACATGTATTCCTTCAACACCGAGGAATCCATTAGCTACGGCCGAGCCGGTATCCCCTGAAGTTGCAACAAGCACATTAACCTGCTCCTTACCTTCCTTGCTGATGAAATAGCCCAACAAACGAGCCATAAAGCGCGCGCCTACATCCTTGAAAGCAAGAGTTGGCCCATGGAAAAGTTCAAGGCTGTATATATTGTCCTTAACCTTTACAACAGGGCAGTCAAATGCCAATGTATCATATACTATCTGCTTCAGAATATCAGCAGGAACATCTTCACCAAAAAAAGCATCAGCCACATTGTAAGCTATTTCCTGAAAGCTCATATCCTGAATATTGTCAAAGAAATCTTTCGGAAGCGCCTTTATCACCTCTGGCATATAAAGACCCTTATCTTCAGCAAGACCCTTTACCACTGCCTTCTGAAGATCTGCATCAGGTGCTTTCTTATTTGTACTGTAAAATATCATTTTATAATTGATTTAGTTTTATTTTTTTAGATTATTATTTGAAAGGAGACAAAAGTTTTAAGGCATTAAAGGCTTAGAGGCTATTAAATGGCCTTAATTAAGCTAAAGGCTTAGAGGCTTTAAGGACTATAAAGTCATTAGGGTCATTAGTATCAATAGGGAATAGCCACACAATTTCTACTTTAAGCCACCTATTCAAACCACTAAACTACTATAACAACCTACAACCTTTAACTACTTAACTCCTTTAACTACTTAACTCCTTAACTTCTTAACTACTTAACTACTCTAACTCCCTTTAACTACTCAACAACTACACCTTCCCCTATATCCATGAACATCTTTATAAACTCATCCTTTTTCATAAGTCCATAAAAACCTTTTTGGCAAGTTTTTTCATCAAAACTCTCCACACAATCAGGAGACAGTCCTTGAGCATAAACAAGGAACGGCACAGGTTCTTTAGTATGAGTTCTATGCTCTACAGGGGTCGGATG
>JAFTTD010000284.1 GCA_017466965.1 Bacteroidaceae bacterium | reverse complement strand
AGCTCTTGAGAACGCTGCTTCTATAGCAGGAATGTTCCTTACTACAGAATGCGTAATCTGCGACAAGAAGGAAGACAAGCCTGAAATGCCTATGGGCGCACCTGGCATGGGCGGCATGATGTAATAAGACGCATAAAAAAGGAGAGGGACATCCACAAAAGGCTATCAAACTCTCCTGCTCAATAACTTAAAAGCGATACACTGCATTAGGATTTGCAGTGTCTCGCTTTTTTCATTTCATTCTGGTTCAGTACATCTTAAGCCTTATCACTTTCTCTTTTTAGATGCCTTCTTAGATTTTTTACCCTTCTGTTTTGAATGACTAAAATCCAGGAACTTGCTGTAGAACGGAGATTTATCAGCCGTGTCATTAGAGAGTTTCTTTACAAACTCAAAATCAATATGCTTGCGATAGAGGTTGGTAGCGGCAACCTTAACACGTATTCTGTCACCTATTGCAAATACATGATGAGTTTTTCCGCCCACAAGGCAATAGTTCTTTTCATCAAAGTCAAAAGCTTCGTCTCCAAGAGACCTGACAGGAATAAGTCCTTCACATTTGTTTTCATCTATTTCAGCATACACACCGAATTCAGTCACTCCGCTGATAGTAGCATCAAATTCCTCTCCTATCTTGTCTGACATGAACTCCACCTGCTTATACTTTATGCTTGCCCTCTCTGCACTTGCCGCAAGTTGCTCCATGCTGCTGCTATGCTCACACAAAGACTCATACTTAGCTCTGCTTGCATCTTTTAACCCCCTTGCATAACGGGTCAACAAACGATGCACCATCAAATCAGGATAACGGCGTATGGGCGATGTGAAATGAGTATAATAGTCAAATGCCAAACCGTAATGTCCTATATTGTCAGTGCTGTATCTGGCTTTCATCATGGCTCTAAGCGACACGTTCTCCACAAGCGCCTGGATTTTCTGTCCCCTCACATCAGCCAACAGTTTGTTAAGACTCCGCGCCACTTCAGGCTTTGTTCCTTCTGTTTTCACATAGTAACCGAATCTTGAAACAAATTGGCTCAAGTTCTCCAGTTTGTTCGGGTCTGGCATATCGTGTATTCTGTATGGCAGCGTTCTTGGTTTTTCTCCTTTTTTCACTTTGCCTATACTTTCTGCCACAGTTCTGTTCGCCAGAAGCATAAATTCTTCAATCAGTTTGTTGGCATCCTTTGAACGCTTGAAATACACACTCAAAGGCCTGCCCTTTTCATCTGTTTCAAATCTTACTTCTTCACGGTCAAAGCCTATAGCGCCGTTTTTGAAACGAGCTGCTCTGAGTTTATGGGCAAGACGGTTAAGAATTATAAGCTCTTCAGAAAACTCCCCAAAGCTTGCTACATCACCCTTTTCTGGAGTGATATCGGAGTATCTGTAGTCTTCTTCTGACGCCTCTCCGCTACGCTCCAGCAATTCTTGCACTTCCTCGTATGTGAATCTTCTGTTGCTGTTTATCACCGTATGAACAATTCTGTAGTTTCTGACCTCTGCCTCTTCGTTCATTTCGAAAATTACAGAAAAAGTAAGTTTCTCTTCATTCGGACGCAACGAACAGATGAAATTGCAGAGTCTTTCAGGAAGCATAGGCACTGTGCGATCTACAAGATATACCGACGTAGCGCGCTTCTCTGCCTCCTTGTCTATTATTCCGCCTTCAAGTACATAATGCGACACGTCAGCGATATGAACTCCCACTTCCCAAATTCCGTCACTCAGCTTTCTTATTGACAAAGCGTCATCAAAGTCCTTCGCATCCCTTGGATCAATGGTAAACGTTGTAACATCCCTAAAATCCTCTCTTTGAGCAATTTCCTCAGGAGTAATTCCTGGTTCAATATGCTCTGCAGCAGTTTCCACTTCTTTAGGATATGAATACGGCAAACCAAACTCTGCAAGTATAGCATGCATTTCCGTTTCGTTTTCGCCTATACGTCCAAGAATGTCCACAATCTCACCGTATGGATTGCTTGAATTCATTGGCCAATCCACCACTCTCACCACTACCTTGTCTTCAGATGTCGCCTTGCCAAGCTTTTCCTTAGGAATTATTATGTCTGTGGAAAGATAACTCTCCGGACTAATAAGAAAAGCAACGGAGTTATGTATATCAAGAACGCCAATATACTGCTTGTCAGATCTTTCTATAATCTCAATAACCTCTCCTACCAACTTTGTTGAGCCACGCTTGCGTGCAAGCAGTGCCACTCTTACCTTGTCGCCAGGCAGAGCATGCATAGTTGATTCTTCATATATGTAAATACTCCTGCCGTCAGATGTTTCCACAACATTCTTCATTCTGTTTGTACGTCTGAAAACACCTTCATCAACCATTTTTTCCTTATTTGCAAGAAAAAACTCTCCGTCAGTATTCCTCGCTATCACCCCTTGTTCAAGCATT
>JAFTTD010000283.1 GCA_017466965.1 Bacteroidaceae bacterium | reverse complement strand
GAGGCCTACAACTTCTGCATGTCCGTTTTTACCGTAAATAATGAACTGTTTCGCATTGTTTTTGTCCGCATCATAGTCTGCCTTGATTCGTTTTTGCAGATTCAGCACTACTGGACAAGTGGCATCTATGACTTGAAGATTTTGCATACGTGCCTTCTTGTAAGTCTGTGGAGGTTCGCCATGGGCACGTAGCAAGACTTTGGCATCATGAAGGTTGTCAAGATCCTGATGTCCAACAGTAGTAAGTCCGAGATTGCGCAGACGTTCGCATTCGCGGCTGTTGTGAACAATGTCGCCAAGGCAGTACAGTCCTTCTCCTGATTTTAGTTCTTCTTCAGCCTTCTTGATTGCTGTAGTCACGCCAAAACAGAAGCCGGAACCATTGTCAATTTCAATGTCGAGCATAGTGCGTACAAAGTTTTGTTCGTTTATGAATACTTGAATTTGCTATTCTTTTGTTCTTTCCTCAAATTTGTCCATGAGCCATTGGTTCTGTTCTGCAATAGTCATGTTCGAGTTGTCTAAAACCAATGCGTCGTCAGCTTTGCGCAGCGGACTTACTTCACGAGTCTGGTCTATGTAGTCGCGCTCTTTTACGTTTTTCAATATACTTTCGAAGTCTATATTCTTTTCTCCCTTGCCAAGAAGTTCATCATAACGCCTTTGGGCACGAATTTCAGCTGATGCAGTGACAAAAATCTTCAGTTCAGCATCAGGAAAAACAGTTGTGCCTATGTCTCTTCCGTCCATTACAATTCCTTTCTTTCTTCCCATTTCCTGCTGTTGGATGGTAAGGGCCTTGCGCACGAATGGCAGCGCGGCAATAGGGCTTACATTGTTTGAAACGTGCATTTTGCGTATTTCGCTTTCCACTACATCGCCGTTAAGGCATGTCAGCGGACGTTGAGTCTCTTCGTCTAAAGTGAATGAAATTTTAACTTTACCATCCTCTATGTCAGAAGCAAGTTTTATTTCGTCAATACCTTTCTCTGTGAATATTCCGTTCTCAAGTGCATAAAGCGTCACGGCACGGTACATGGCTCCGCTGTCAATGTAAATATATCCTATTCTCTTTGCCAATTCTTTTGCCATTGTGCTTTTGCCGCATGATGAGAATCCGTCTATTGCAATTGTAATCTGTTTCATAGATTTATATTTTATATCTTTAGTCAAAATCTTTATAGGCTGAATGATGCGTTTACTATTATAGATGAGGCTGCAACATGGTATTTGCCATATGCTACGCCTATCTTGAATTTTTTGACACTCAGACCTCCTCCAAGAGAGAATCCTGCCCAGTGGCTTGTGTCGTTGACCTTCATTTCGTACGCACGCCGGAAATTATATCCTACAGCCAACCATGTTGAAGCAGACGGGAAAATGTCTGCTCCGATGGATACATGATTCATGAATCTTTTGCCGAAGTTCTGTTTTTCTCCTGTTATATTATAAAAATGATTTTCGCTCCAATGTGTAAGGTCCGACAGTGTGACTGAAACTCTTATTGGAGCATTGGCTAAGTCTTTGCTTATTCCGAGCACCAGATTGAAAGGCAGGCTTTCTGAGTCTTCGTGCAGAGCGTCAACCTGGCCTCCAAGGTTTTGTGCAACTATACCTACGGAGAGGCTGTTTTCTTCATTGAAGTAGTTTACTCCCAAGTCCACACCAAGTCCTATTGATGAAAAGTCGCCATATTCAGAAAGGAGAACTTTTCCTGTTACAGCTCCAGACCATTTGTCGTTGAACATGTATGAATATGAGCCTTGAATGGCTATGTCTTTGGCTGAAAATGTACCGATTTCTTCAAAGTCGGGTGTCGTTTCGGTCATTTCGCCATAGTTAAGAACTTGTGCTCCCGCAGCCCAAGTCCCTCGTTTGCCGGCATGTTTAGCAAATCCAGCACTAAGTTTGTTTGTTCCTGAAATGTATGACATGTAATTCAGATTAAGAGTTTTGTCTGAAACATTTGTCAACATAGCCGGATTGGTGAACATCAGAGTTATGTCGTCTTCAATGATTGACACATTGTTTCCACCGAGCGCAGCAGAATGTGCAGAAGTAGGAATCTTCAGAAATTCGTATGCTGTACTACCTTCTTGTGAGTACATTGTGCCCGAAGCCAGCAGGCTTGCAATCAGAATGCCTTGTTTAATCATGTATGTCAGTTCGCCTTTATTTGTTCGTAGTATGTGTCAAGCAGTTTTTTTGCGGCAACGAATGATGTTACTTGGCCCCCAAGTACCTTTGCTGACATGTCGCCAAGCATATCCTTTACTTTAGGATTGTAATAGAAGTCATTGCGCAGATGTTCATTTATACTTTCGTACATCCAGTACTTCGACTGTTCGTTGCGTCTGTATTGGAAATAACCATTTTCTTTTACTTGCCTGATATAGTCGAATACCATTTCAAGAACTTCGTCTATTCCTATGTCGTAGAATCCGGAGTAGCAAAGAACCTTAGGAAGAACTCCGCTTTCAGGAACAGGAAAGAGATGGAGCGCATTGCGGAAATGTGAAGCTGCAAGGTTTGCCTTGTCTATATTGTTTCCGTCTGCTTTGTTGATGACAATTCCGTCTGCCATTTCCATGATGCCTCTCTTGATGCCCTGAAGTTCGTCGCCTGTGCCTGCAAGCTGTATAAGCAGGAAGAAGTCAACCATTGAATGGCAAGCTGTTTCACTCTGTCCTACACCAACAGTTTCTACAAATATATTGTTATATCCTGCAGCTTCGCACAGAATTATGCTTTCACGAGTTTTGCTTGCTACTCCTCCGAGTGAACCAGCTGATGGACTGGGACGAATAAATGATTTAGGATGAACAGACAGTTTTTCCATACGTGTTTTGTCGCCCAGAATACTTCCTTTTGTCTTCTCTGAACTTGGGTCAATAGCAAGTACGGCAAGTTTGCCTCCATAGTTTTCAAGAAGGTGTACTCCAAACGCGTCAATGGATGTGCTTTTGCCTGCACCTGGAACTCCTCTGATTCCTTTTCTGACAGAATTGCCTGAATATGGAAGGCATTTCTCTATAACTTCCTGTGCTACAGTCTGATGTTCCGGCAATACACTTTCTACGAGTGTTACTGCCTGACTAAGCATTGAGACATCGCCTTTGATGATTCCTTCCACGTACTCATGTGCAGGAAACAGTCGCGTTCTTTTCTTTCTGAACCGGCTTAAATATGGATTTACTATTGAAGGCTGTTCTACTCCTTGGTTCACTGTAAGTCCTTTGTATTC
>JAFTTD010000282.1 GCA_017466965.1 Bacteroidaceae bacterium | reverse complement strand
TGATTGTTTCTGTGATGGCATATCTTACGATAAATGTATTTGAGCCTCATAGCATTTACGCTATGCGCTTGGCGAGAAAAGGGGAACTCATCACTCATGACAAGGATCAGGCGATTCTCACGTTGCTAAATCTTAATTCCTTGATAGAACGTGATTATCAGACTGTAACTCCCGACATGGATTTGGGAAAGTTTGTGATGGTTATTTCTAAAGCTCGCAGAAATCATTTTCCTGTTATTGACAGGGCAGGCCGCTTGATTGGCGTGGTGTCTCTTGACTCGGTAAGAAATGTCATGTTCAGGCAAGAATTGTATAGAATTTATAAGGTAAGCAGTTTCATGAAAGAGCCTATGGCTGTATTATGCATGGAAGACACTCTTAAAGTGGCGACGATGAAGTTCGATGAAACGAAGGCATGGAATCTTCCTGTTGTTGATTCTGACAGGAAATTTGTAGGCTTCATTTCCCGCTCAGGACTTTTTGATTCTTATAGAAAGACTTTGCTGGAGTTCTCTTCTGAATAGGATTGAAAGGCATTTGCTTACTGCAGTGCTTGTCTTTTTATAAAAGATATAACTTGAATACGAATAATTTTTTGTTTATGACTAAGACGGATTTGCGTATAGTATATATGGGTACTCCCGATTTTGCTGTCGAGAGTTTGCGCTGCCTTGTTGAAGGAGGCTATAATGTTGTGGGCGTAATAACAATGCCTGATAAGCCTATGGGGCGTCACGGCAGTGTGCTTCAGCCGAGCCCAGTTAAAATGTATGCAGTGGAGAAAGGTCTTAAGGTGCTTCAGCCTGCGAACTTGAAAGATGAGGCTTTCGTTGAAGAACTTCGCTCGTTGAATGCTGATTTGCAGATAGTCGTGGCTTTCAGAATGTTGCCTGAAATTGTATGGAACATGCCGCGTCTTGGCACTTTCAATCTTCATGCATCTTTGCTTCCTCAGTATAGAGGTGCAGCGCCAATAAACTGGGCTGTAATGAACGGGGACAAGGAAACTGGTATAACAACTTTTTTCTTGAAGCATGAAATTGATACAGGAAAAGTTATTCAGCAGGTACGAATTCCTATTGAAGAAACGGATAATGTGGGTGATGTTCACGACAAACTAATGATGCTTGGAGGCAAGCTTGTAGTTGAGACTGTTGACAATATCATTGCTGGCACGATAAAGCCTGTTGAGCAGGAAGATATGCTTGCTGATGGGGAAACTCTGCGTCCGGCTCCGAAGATATTCCATGATACTTGCAAAATAGACTGGCAAGGAAAATCGTTGAAGCAGATATATGATTTTATTCGTGGACTTAGTCCATATCCTGCAGCGTGGACTGAACTACAATATGGAGACAAGAGCGTTTCTGTTAAAATCTTTGAAACGGAAAAGGAGCCTCTTGCCAATTCTGAACACGGTCTTCAGTGTGGAAGTGTCGTGACCGACGGCAAAACGTTTTTGAAGGTAGCAGTAGAAGGTGGCTTTGTTAAAATTAATGTATTGCAGGTTGCAGGAAAGAAACGAATGACAACGGTAGATTTCCTTAGAGGATTCAAATGTGAATCAGGTATGCTTTTCCGTTGATTTCTGTACTTTTTCAAAAAAATAGCTCCCGATGAACAAAAATGTTTCTCGGGAGTTTGTGTTTTTGATTAAATATTATTTAATTTGCAACTGAAAAACAACAATTAATAAATAAAAAACATCATTGCCTATTGAGAAAACATTACGCGAAACTTTAAAATTGAAGCTTAATGAAAAATTTTAATGAACTATCCGACGAGAAGTTGGTAAGTTTGTATATAGATGGCAATGATAATGCGTTTGACATTCTGCTCAAGCGTTATGAAACCAAGCTATTTACATATATTGTTTATGCTGTGCGCAATCAGGAATTGGCCGAAGACCTATTCCAAGATGCGTTTGTACGAATTATCACAACGTTGCGCCAGCGCAGATATATAGAGAATGGGAAATTTTCTTCATGGGTGATGAGAATTGTTCATAACCTTATAATAGACCATTACAGACATTCACAAAATGCAAATCTAATATCAAACGATGCGATGGAGGCAGACCTCTTCAACAATGTGAATCTTGCAGATGAGGATAATGCGGAGCGACAAATGATAGATGTGCAGACGATGAAGGATGTAAAGAAACTGATACACTTGTTGCCGGAAAATCAGAGGGAAGTGGTGCTTATGAGGTTCTACAAGGAACTTAGCTTTAAGGAAATTGCAGAAAATATGGGCGTGAGCATTAATACTGCGCTTGGCAGAATGCGTTATGCGCTGATAAATCTCCGCCGTCTTGCTGATGAGCATGGAGTGTATCTTGCTGGATAAATTTTTATCCCTCCATTAGCTTATAGATTCATCTATAAATAATAATGTGACCGTAAGCAAAGTTTGATTGCTATTCGGTCACATTTTTTTTATGTTTTCACTTCAAGTATGATGATTCATTTTGCATCATGCATGACTGGAAAAGGTACAAAAAAACCTGGGCTGATTGTGTCAGTACAGGTTCCAATCCTTCATGGGGCGGAAGCCCCTATGTTGGTGATGTTTTTTTTCGCTGAGTTCTTTCAGTACTAAATCTGATTATTCAGCAACTTTAGCTGAGTCGCAGCAAACTGAGTCTGCACATACAGAGTCGCAGCAAACTGAATCCTTGCAGCAAGCAGTTGAGTCAACTGTGCAAGAGTCAGCAGTAGTTTCAGCGTTCTGTGTGTTACCGCCACATGATGCGAAAGATACAGCAACTACAGCAGCGAACATAAATACCAACTTCTTCATTTTCTTTTTACATTAAATTGTTAAACAAATAATACTTCTTATTAAAAACATTGCAAAGGTATATACTTTTTATTTTATTTGTTTCAATAAATATATTTTTTTTATGATTTTAACTTTTTATTCGTCAATATTTCTTTGTGATTGTTTGATTTTGAATAAAAATTCTTAAATGTTTTCGCACACAGCATAAAATTTTAATTATTTTTCTGTTTGTGAACTTTTCTGTTTGTGGTTTGTTTATGAAGTGTAACCTTGATGAGAAATACACAATAACAGCTGTGTCGTTTGTGATGAAAATAATTGTCTGTTGAGAGTTTAGCCACTTGTTTTGTGTGAGCTGTAATCTGATGGTCTCCTCTTTTGATTTGAGGTTGCTTGTATTGCTGGCGTGCTGAAAATTTATTAATTCATATAATTACTAACAATAATAAAAATATCGTTCGAATACATGC
>JAFTTD010000281.1 GCA_017466965.1 Bacteroidaceae bacterium | reverse complement strand
TGAACTCCTGAACTCCTGAACTCCTAAAAAGAAATCTCCTTAACTCCTTAACTCCTAATTCCTAATTCCTAATTCATAATTAAAAAAACTTAACTCCTAAATACCCAACTACTTATTATCTTCTTAGGAATGATTTTTCTTTATGTTCTTTGCTGTTTCCCATCTTTGTGCTATCTTTGCAAAGAATTATGGACTTATATTAAAAGTGTATGCTCCGGTGCTGTTTTGGAGCATAAATGAAAATTAAGTCTTGTCTTAAATTTGTTAATAAAATAATAAATCAGATATGAATATAAGTTATAAATGGCTTAAGGAGTATGTGGACTTTGAGATGGGGCCGCATGATGTGGCTGAGGCTCTTACGAGTGTAGGCCTTGAAGGAGGTGCTGTGGAAGTAGTGCAGTCTATACGTGGCGGTCTTGAAGGACTTGTTGTGGGTCTGGTTCTTACTTGCGAGGAACATCCTAACAGCGACCACATGCATGTATGCACTGTTGAGCTTGGCGAAGGAAAAGTTGAACAGATAGTTTGCGGTGCGCCTAACGTGGCAGCCGGTCAGAAAGTTATTGTTGCTACTCTCGGAACGAAACTCTATGATGGCGATGATTGTTTCACTATCAAGAAGTCTAAGCTCAGAGGCGTTGAAAGCAACGGAATGATTTGCGCAGAGGACGAAATAGGTGTTGGCACTTCTCATGACGGCATAATGGTTCTGCCAGAAGATACACCGGTGGGTATGCCTGCCGCTAAGTATTTCGGGCTTGAGAGCGACTGGCTCATTGAGGTTGACATCACTCCTAATCATTCTGACGCTTGCTCACACTGGGGCGTAGCTCGCGACTTCTATGCATACCTTAAGCAGAACGGATATGAAACATCGCTGCATCGTCCGTCTGTTGACGATTTCAAGGTTGACAGCAATGACCTTGACATAGATGTGGTGGTAGAACAGAGTGAGGCTTGTCCTCGCTACTGCGCCGTAACCGTAAAGAACTGCGAAGTAAAGGAGTCGCCTAAGTGGCTTAAGGACAAGCTCACAGCCATCGGACAGCGACCTATTAATAATATTGTTGACATCACTAACTATATAATGATGGCATACGGACAGCCGCTCCACTGTTTCGATGCTGATATGGTGGCAGGAAACAAGGTTGTTGTCAAGGCAATGCCTGAGGGCACTCCATTCGTTACGCTCGATGGGGTGGAGCATAAGCTCAGCGAACGCGACCTTGCCATCTGCAATGCTGAAGAGCCAATGTGTATAGCAGGTGTTTTCGGTGGTAAAGGTTCAGGAACATACGAGACAACAAAGAATGTGCTTTTTGAGTCGGCATATTTCAACCCTACATGGATACGCAAGAGCGCACGCCGTCATGGACTGCAGACAGATGCGTCTTTCCGTTTTGAAAGAGGCATTGACCCTGACGGACAGATATATGCGCTGAAGCGTGCCGCAATGCTTGCAAAGGAATTGGCTGGAGGCGAAATAGCGATGGAGATAAAGGACGTTGTTGACGAGAGCCTGCCTAAGAATGCAGTAGTGGACGTAGATTACAAGTATTGCAATGACTTGATAGGCAAGCATATTCCAGTAGAAACAATGCAGTCTATCTGCAAAGACCTCGGAATGAAGGTGCTTGAGTCAACTTCTGAAGGAATGAAACTTGAGGTTCCTGCTTTCCGTGTTGACGTGCAGAAGCCTTGTGATATAGTGGAAGAAATTCTCCGCATATACGGATATAATAATGTAGAGATTCCGTCACAGCTAAAGTCAAGCCTTACTACTAAAGGTGAGCTTGACCGCAGCAACAAACTTCAGAACCTTGTGGCTGAGCAGCTTGTTGGAAGCGGATTCAATGAGATTCTCAACAACTCTCTTACAAAGGTGTCGTATTATGACGGACTTGAAGCATACAAGCCTGAAAATATGGTGCGACTTATGAATCCGCTAAGCCAGGACCTCGGAGGACTCCGTCAGACTCTTCTTTTCGGAGGACTTGAGTGCATAAGCCATAACGTGAACCGCAAGATGGCAGACCTGAAGTTCTTTGAATTTGGAAACTGCTACTACTTTGACGCAACAAAGAAGTCGGACGAGAAGGTAGAACAGGCGAATGCAGAAACTTCTAAGGCTATACTTTCAGCATACAGTGAAGACTATCATCTCGGACTGTGGACAACAGGCAAAAGGGTGAGCGGAACATGGGCGCATCCGGATGAAGACACAAGCGTATATGAACTGAAGGCGTATGTGCTGAACATATTCAGCAGATTAGGACTGCCGTTCGGAGCTGTAGTATTCGGCGAACTCAAGAACGATGTGTTCTCAAAGGCTGTGACAGTGAGCAACCGTGGTGGCAAGCTGATAGCGCAGTTCGGAATTGTCAGCAAGAAGCAGACAAAGAAGTTCGACATCGATGCGCCTGTCTATTATGCAGACATTAACTGGACTAACCTCATCAAGGTTATTCGCAAGAGCGAAGTCTCATTTACTGAAATATCAAAATATCCGGCTGTAAGTCGTGACCTTGCATTGCTGATAGACAAGAACGTTGAGTTTGCACAGATAGAGCAGATAGCATACCAGAGTGAAAAGAAATTGCTGAAGGAGGTTAAGCTGTTTGATGTATATGAAGGCAAGAACCTTGAGCCGGGAAAGAAGAGCTATGCGGTGAACTTTGTGCTTCAGGACGAGACAAAGACCCTCAACGACAAGCAGATTGAGGCTATAATGACAAAGATTGAAACAAACATCTGTCAGAAACTCAACGCTAAAGTAAGAGGAAAATGAGCAAATACGCAGTTTTCAGAGTCCTCTATCTGATACTTGTAGTGCTGTGGCTCGTACAGACTGCTGTAGCGGGAGTTAACGAGTGGCTGATACTGCCTACGGTATGCCTGGTGGCGTGCTACTTTATAATGAAGTCATTAAAAAATAAAAATTAAAATATAGAAACCAATGGGAAGAGCATTTGAATTTCGTAAAGCCAGAAAGCTCAAAAGATGGGGCAATATGGCAAAAACTTTTACAAGACTCGGTAAACAGATTGCAATTGCAGTAGCAGAAGGCGGTCCGGATCCGGAAAATAATTCAAGACTGCGTGCAATCATTGCCACTTGCCGTCATGAAAACATGCCGAAGGACAACATTGACCGTGCTATCAAGAATGCGATGGGCAAGGACAAGAGCGCATACAAGACTATGACATACGAGGGATACGGACCTCATGGAATAGCTGTATTCGTAGATACCCTTACTGATAATACTACACGTACTGTTGCCGATGTGCGTTCTATCTTCAACAAGTTCAACGGTACGCTCGGAACAATGGGCTCTCTTGCATACTTGTTCGACCATTATGCACAGTTCTCTTTTAAGAAGAAAGAAGGAATGGACATGGACGAAATGGTGCTTGAACTCATTGACCTCGGAGTGAACGACGAGTATGATGAGGAGGAAGACGAAGAGAAGGGTGTAACAACTATAACAATATACGGTGACCCTAAGAGCTTTGCGCTTATCCAGAAGTATCTTGAAGACAACGGACTTGAGATTACAGGAGCTGAATTTACTTACGTTCCTAATGACCTCAAAGAAGTGACAGACGAACAGCGCGAAACAATAGAGAAAATGATTGAGCGCCTTGAAGAGTTCGACGACGTTCAGAACGTATATACTAATATGAAATAAGAAACGATAAAACGGACTTGCATAGGTGTTAAGCTGATATGTAAGTCTGTTTTTGTTAAAGGAGTTAAGGAGGTATGTTTTAATTATGAATTATGAATTATGAGCAATCGTGCAAATGAGAGCAGAATCAAGTTTACTTGGGTTATGCCGAGTGCAGCCGATTGGAGGCGAAGCCAATTAGGAGTTCAGAAGTTCAGGAGTTCAGGAGTTCAGACGATACCATAGGATGGCATTGCCTACCTTAAAATCTCATTTAAGTTCTTGAGTTTTTAAGTTCTTGAGTTTTTAAGTTGCTTACCTTACAACCTCATAACCTT
>JAFTTD010000280.1 GCA_017466965.1 Bacteroidaceae bacterium | reverse complement strand
TAGTTTCACAAAGGAGTGCACTTTAGTGCCCTTACTCCACTGGGTGGCATAGCTAACTAAAAAACTTAAAAACTAAAAAACTCACGAACTCAAACTTAGCCTTATAACCTTATAACCTTATAAAAAAGGAGTTAAAATAAGGAGTTAATTCATGAATGATTCATGATACATTAATCATGATTCTAATCCAAGATTAATGATTAATCATGAACAATCAATTAACAGCCTCCGTTCCTACTTACCAAAGTCGTAATACCACCAATATGTATCGCCGAACTTTCGGCGCGTAAGATTGCTGCGCTGCGGTTCAGAGGTTATAGCGTCGCGCATATTGCAATAGTCACGATACCGGGCAAGCGTTAATGAGTCTGCACGAAGCTGGTTCTGCACATTACCTGTTGCATCGGCATTACCAAACAGATGTTCACTGAGAACCACTGCCTGGGAATAGACTGCAGGGAGTGTGTCGGTCGGAGTGTAGCGGTCGGCTATGCTGAGGGCAAACTTGTCCAGATTCTTGTCAAGAAGCAAGGCACACAGATAATAGTCAGCAAGGGCTGATGTACGGACTGTATCTGCATGGTGCTGACGATTGAAATATGCAGCAGCAGACATGTGGGGCGCTGACAGTGTGTCGCCCAACCAATGGCGAATATCGGCAGACGTTACTCTGTGGACGGACGATGTGTCGGACAGAATCAGGAGCCCTTCGGAACCGTAAGGCTGAGGATAGGCAAACAGCTTATCAGGCAATTGCCCTGTGCGTGCCAAAGCATACATGCGGAGCTGGGTGAGTCGGCGGTTAGTGTTAAGATGCTTTCTGCCAACAAGGAGGGCCTCTTCGTATCTACCTTCAGATATGAGGCGTTCTGTCTTTATCTCATAATAATAAACATCTGTAGTTGAGGGAATGCTTCCGGAAACGAGTATCATCAAAAGGAGAATGAGATAGTTTGGCCACAGAAAAGGAGCTATGTCTGCAGACGCTGTCCCGCCATGACGTGCAGTCAGGTGTCTGCGCAGCAGCAGTGATGCCGTTACGTATGCAGCTATCAGAAGGGGAGCAATCCACGTCCACGCACCAAGTGAAAAGTGCCTGTAAGTTTCATTGTTGACGGACGTCAGTATTGACAGTATCAGGAACGATGGCAAGTACGTTACGGCATGGCAGACCAACGGCATTGCCGACAGCCGCGAAACTATCCATTGCAGTGCGGTCAGGATTGCGGTTATTATGACGGCTCCGGCAAACAGGGAATATGATGTCTGTCCCCCGGAGAACACGTGCTGCGCCACTGAAAGCACCTCACCTTGGAAACTATATAAATATATGAATGTGAATGCAGAGAACAGCAGTCTGCATGACCACGTTACTGCCACATTCGCATTTTTGTTCTTTTGTTTCATCGGAGCATTTTTACATTATTATGAGATGGTCGTTTTTTCAGATATGTAGCGACAGGGAGGGGACGGACACTGTGTCCGCTCCCTCACCTCTCACAATTATCTGCTGCACTGACAGCCTCATTCTTCTGTTTTGCGAAGGACTACAGCGCTTCGTGCTGGGATATACAGTTTGAGCCACCCTTTGTTGTCCTTAGCATATATAGGGTCGAAATTCGTGAAGTGGCGTATTGAATCATCTGCAAGTTCATTACCTCCAAAGGCTTTGGAGTCGGTGTTGAGAACTACATCGTATGAACCTTGAGGTACTATGAAACCATAGTCTGTAAACGAGCGGTCAGGACTGAAGTTGAACACAAACAGCAAATCGCCTCTGCTGAATGCCAGCACCTGGTCGCCATCGTTATGCCAAACCTCCACTACCTTTGTTTTCTGGAAGTTCTTTGTCGCACCAATGAGTTTAATCATAGCCTCATCAAAGTCACCGAGGTAATGATAGCATAGTTCCTTGTTGTCAACAAGATTCCACTGGCGACGAGCATACTTGTGGCTCCATCCGTTTCCTTCGCGAGGGAAGTCTATCCACTCAGGATGCCCGAATTCATTTCCCATAAAGTTGAGGTAACCACCGTTGATTGTTGCGGCTGTCAGAAGTCGTATCATTTTGTGAAGAGCTATTCCACGGTGTGCCATGAAGTTCTCATCGCCCTTCTTGAAGTGCCAGTACATATCTGCATCTATAAGACGGAACACAATGGTCTTGTCACCAACAAGCGCCTGGTCGTGGCTCTCAGCGTATGAAATGGTCTTTTCGTCGGCACGGCGGTTTGTTGTTTCCCAGAACATGGAGCTTGGCTTCCAGTCTTCGTCACGAAGTTCCTTTATGGTCTTGATCCAATAGTCAGGAATGTTCATAGCCATGCGGTAGTCAAATCCGTAGCCTCCATCCTTGAACGGCGCTGCAAGCCCTGGCATGCCCGACACTTCCTCAGCTATGGTTATGGCTTTAGGATTAACCTCATGTATGAGAAGGTTTGCCAAAGTCAGGTATGCTATAGCCTCATCGTCCTGGTGCCCATTGTAGTAATCTCCATAACCGCAGAAAGCCTCGCCGAGACCGTGGCTGTAATAAAGCATAGACGTGACACCATCGAAACGGAATCCGTCGAACTTGTATTCTTCAAGCCAGTATTTGCAGTTGGAGAGCAGATAATGTATGACTTCATTCTTGCCATAGTCGAAGCAGAGGCTGTCCCATGCCGGATGTTCACGTCTGCCTCCCTGAAGGAAATACTGGCATCCGTCACCGGCAAAATTGCCCAATCCTTCCATCTCGTTCTTCACTGCATGAGAATGAACTATATCCATGATGACAGCAATACCCATCTTGTGAGCTTCGTCAACAAGTTCTTTCAGTTCCTCAGGTGTTCCGAAACGGCTTGAAGGGGCGAAGAAATTGCTGACATGATAGCCGAAGGAGCCATAATAAGGATGCTCTGCAATAGCCATTATCTGAATACAGTTGTATCCATCCTTGGCTACTCGTGGCAGCACTTTGTCCTTGAATTCTGTATATGTGCCAACTTTCTCTTCATCTTGAGCCATTCCGATATGGCATTCGTATATGAGCAACGGCGATGTGTTCGGCTTGAAGCTCTTCTTCTTGAACACGTATGGAGTTTCAGGCGCCCATACTTGTGCTGAGAAAATCTTGGTTACATCATCCTGAACCACTCTTCTGCACCATGCAGGAATACGTTCTCCTTCTCCGCCTTCCCACTTGATTTTGAGTTTATACAAATCGCCATGCTTCAAAGCCTGTGGCTTAAGATTTATTTCCCAATTGCCGTTGGCTATTCTCTTCAGCTTGTACTGAGGAAGTTCCATCCAGCTATTGAAATCACCAATGAGATATATTTCAGTTGCATTTGGTGCCCATTCACGGAATGTCCACCCCTTGTCTGTGCGATGCAAACCAAAATACAAATATCCTGACGCAAAATCAGAAAGCGTATTCTTTCCTTTGTTTGTAAGTTCGTTCAACTTGTCAAGAACATGCTGGTGGCGTCCATTGATAGCGCCTTCGTATGGCTCAAGCCATGAATCATTCTTGACAAGCCCTAT
>JAFTTD010000279.1 GCA_017466965.1 Bacteroidaceae bacterium | reverse complement strand
GCGGCGCTTAAGCACGAGAGCCTCTGCAGGGTCAATCTGAGGGTCACGGATGATGTCCTCAAAATGCCACTGAACTGTGTCAATCCAGTTCTTGATATACAGATAATACTCTATGCTTCCCTGTTCGTAAGGATTGTTAATCTGCTGATCCACATCGTCAATGATGTGATAATCTCTGATAGCCTGTTCAAAGATAGGCATACAAAGTTCTGTGAATGTCATATATATGTTCTGTTAAAAATGTTTATAAACCTTTTGTTCTGCAAATCTATATAAACTTTCCGAGAAACACAACCGTTTCATTCAAAATTGCTAACTTTGCGAGTATGAAAGTTATTATAGACGACAAAATCCCTTACATAAAGGGGCAAATTGAGACTATAGCCGATAGTGTCACATATATGAAAGGCAGCGACATAAAGGCTGCTGACGTGAAGGATGCAGACATTCTCATTGTGCGCACCCGTACCCATTGCGACCGCGCTCTTCTTCACGGCTCACGTGTAAGCCTTATTGTTACAGCTACAATAGGGTTCGACCACATTGACACTGCCTACTGTGCCGAGGCTGGAATAAAATGGACTAACTGTCCAGGGTGCAACGCCTCCTCCGTATGCCAGTACATTCACAATTCGCTCCTCGTGCTCGACAAGGTTCACCCCGAACTTACCATTGGTGTTGTCGGTGCAGGCCACGTAGGCAGTCTCGTGGTTGCCGACTGCAAAGCCGAGGGCATGAAAGTACTCGTCTGCGACCCTCCACGCCAGGAAAGGGGCGACACAATAGAAGGCGTTCCGTTCGTCACGATTGACGAGATTGCCGAAAAAGCGGACATCATCACATTCCACACTCCCCTGGAGCGAGAAGGCAAGCACCCCACATACCATCTTGCAGACGACGAGTTTTTCAAGAAACTGAAGCGCGCACCGCTCATCATCAACAGCAGTCGAGGAGCAGTGGTCGATAACACAGCCCTCATCCACGCCATAGATACAGGAATGGTATGCAACGCGGTCATAGACACTTGGGAGAACGAGCCTGACATAAACCTCCAGCTCCTGCAACGTGCCGTAATAGCAACACCGCACATAGCCGGATATTCTGCCGACGGAAAGGCTAACGCCACACGTATGTCTCTTCAAGCCATATGCCGCCATACAGGCATACCGTTCACTTTAAACATACAGCCGCCTCAGCTCCCCGACCATCTGCGCCCAACATCCGACAATCCAGCAGAAAGAGCATTGCAACTCTACGACCCTCGCACAGACACCGCCCTTCTGAAAGCAAATCCTGAAAAGTTTGAATACTTCAGAGGCAATTACCCTCTGAGAAGAGAAGGGGAAGGAGAGAAAGGGAGTTAAGAAGTTAAGAAGTTAAAGGGAGTTAAGGAGTTAAGGAGTTAAGAAGAAGTTAAGAAGTTAAAGTAAGAAGTTAAAAGAGGGAGTTAAAAGGGGACGATAGCATAGGATGTAAACACCCCATAGATTCGTCTGAACTCCCGAACTTCTGAACTCCTGAACTTCTAACCACTTAACTCCCTTTAACTTCTTAACTCCCTTTAACTCCTAAACTACTTAACTCCTCTAACTACTTAACTCCTCTAACTACTTAACTACTTAACTTCTCAACAAACCAACAGAGCCCGATGCATCTCTGCACCAGGCTCTGAAATTAATTTTTAATACTATCCATTACTTTTATTACCAGAGGTCACCCCATGTTGAAGTAGATTCCATTTCTTATTCAAATCCGCGGTCCTTGCCAAGAGCTGTAGAATTAGCTTCTGCATCACCAAGCAATGAAGCCGCAATCATTGACTCAAGTTCGATATTCTCAATTGCCATCTCTGGCTTTACATATATCTTTTTCATGATCTTTTCTTTTTTAATTGTTTTACTTGATTTCTCTTATTTCACAGGAGTTCAGAAATAAAGCAGTTCATTATGTCAGACTTTACTCCTTAACTACTTTACTTCTTAACTCCTATAATAATAAAACTTACTTAACCATCACCTTCTTAACTGTTCCGTCGCTCATCTTAACGATGTTGAGACCCTTAACAGGAGCTGCAACCTGCACGCCGGCAGCATTGAAGCGAACTACCTCAGTTGCGCCTTCTGCACCCTCAACGCCGTTGATGCCTGTT
>JAFTTD010000278.1 GCA_017466965.1 Bacteroidaceae bacterium | reverse complement strand
TGTTTGAAGGTCACACCTGCACATGATACCAATGACTATATGCTTGGCAAGAAGCACAATTTGGAAACCATTGATATATTTAATTCTGATGCGACAATAAGTGAGGAAGGCGGATTGTATGTTGGAGAGGACAGAATGGTTGTCAGAAAAAAGATTGCTGAAGATTTGAAAAATGCCGGCTTGCTTGAGAAAATTGAAGATTATGATAACAAGGTGGGATATTCTGAGCGTAATTCAGATACAGCAGTTGAACCTCGCCTTTGTATGCAGTGGTTCCTTAAAATGCAGCACTTTGCAGATATTGCATTGCCGCCGGTTATGAATGATGAAATTAAATTTTATCCTTCTAAATATAAGACAACATATAAGAATTGGCTTGAAAACATACAAGATTGGTGTATCAGCCGTCAATTATGGTGGGGGCATCGTATTCCGGCATATTTCTTGCCTACGGGAGAGGGTGAACCTGAAAAGTATGTTGTTGCAGAAACCGTAGAAAAGGCGCTTGAATTAGCGCTTTGCATTGAAGGATACGAAAATATTTCAGCTGATGAACTTCGTCAAGATGAAGATGCATTAGATACCTGGTTCTCTTCATGGCTATGGCCAATCAGCTTGTTTGACGGAATTAACAATCCTGATAATGATGAACTGAAATATTATTATCCGACTAGCGATCTAGTAACTGGTCCAGATATTATCTTCTTCTGGGTTGCCAGAATGATTATGGCAGGATATGAATATGTTGGTAAAATGCCATTCAAAAATGTGTATTTTACAGGAATTGTTCGTGATAATTTGGGGCGTAAGATGTCTAAGCAATTAGGCAATTCGCCCGACCCGCTATTGCTCATAGACCAATATGGAGCGGATGGTGTACGTATGGGAATGCTGCTTTCTGCTCCTGCAGGCAATGACATTCTATTTGATGAGTCGTTATGTAAGCAAGGATTGGGTTTCTGCAATAAAATCTGGAATGCGTTCAGACTTCTGAAAGGGTGGGAGATTGCTGATATTGAACAACCTGAAAATTCTAAAATTGCAATAGAATGGTTTGATGCAAAGCTTAAGGTTGCTTGCAGTGAAATAGATGAACTTTTCTCTAAATACAGACTTAGCGAAGCTTTGATGACAGCTTTCAAACTATTTGTTGATGAGTTCTCTGGTTGGTACTTGGAAATGGTTAAGCCTTCTTACATGCAGCCATGTGATCGTGAAACTTATTCTGCTACGTTGAGGTATTTTGATTTGCTGATGAAGATTATACATCCATTCATGCCATTCATTACTGAAGAGATATGGCAGCAGATCTATGAGCGCAAGGAAGGCTGTAGTATAATGACAGAACCTTTGGCTTTGACTGCGCCAACTGATGATATGTTGAAACTTGTTTTAGATATTGAAGTCGTTAAGAATATTGTAGGAGGAATCAGAACAGTCAGAAATCAAAAGAACATACCTCCAAAAGAATCGCTTTCTTTAGAGATAATTGGTCACGAGCCATTGTTGAAGTATTTTGCTGTTGTTGTAAAAATGGCTAATCTTGAAAAGTATTCTATTGTTGACTCGAAAAGTGATGGTTCTTCAACGTTTTTAGTTGGTACAACTGAGTATGCAGTTCCATTAGGCAGTTTGATAGATGTTGAATCGGAAATTTCAAAAATTGAAGCAGAATTAAAACATCTTGAGGGATTTCTTGTTGGTGTTCAGAAAAAACTACAGAATCAGAAATTCTTAGCTAATGCACCATCTCAGGTTGTTGAATTAGAAAGAAAGAAGCAATCTGATGCAGAAACAAAAATTGCCGCTTTGAAAGAAAGTCTTAAGGCGTTAAAATCATAGAATAAGAAAAAATGAATATATTAAAGTGAACTTTAAGGTAATTATAGACCTTAAGGTTCACTTTTTATGTTTTTATTAATAGTTTGTAATTCTATGAATTTATAATGAATAATAATACTTGTTAACACAAATAAGCCAATCTGTTTGTTTATCATTTGGTTGTTTATGTATTTTTCTTTATCTTTGCAAAGTATTTCAATGAGATATAAGGTAAAATTATTATTTTTAAGAAGCAGTTATGCCTAAAAAACTATTATTCCCTGGTTATATATTTGAATCAAGTTGGGAAGTATGTAACAAAGTAGGGGGAATTTACACTGTTCTGTCAACAAGGGCCAAAACTTTGCAAGAAAAAATGACAGACAAAGTGTTTTTCATTGGTCCTGATTTTTGGATTGGAAAAAAGAATCCTTTATTTAAAGAAAACAAGTCTCTATTTTTGAAGTGGAGAAAGTATGCAAAAACAGCAGATGGACTTGATGTGAGAATTGGTCGTTGGAATATACCAGGTGAGCCAATTGCTTTTTTGGTTGATTTTGCTCCTTTCTTTGAGCATAAGAACAGAATATATGGATGGGCTTGGGAGAATTTTCAGGTTGATTCATTACATGCATATGGTGATTACGATGAAGCTTCAATGTTTTCTTATGCTTCAGCTTTAGTCGTAGAAAGTTTCTATAAATTCCACAATCTCACATCTGATGATAATGTAGTATATCATGCTCATGAATGGATGACAGGATTAGGAGCATTGTATTTGCAGAAGAATGTACCATCAATAGCAACGATATTTACAACTCATGCAACAAGTATTGGACGTTCAATAGCAGGTAATAATAAGCCATTATATGATTTTCTTTCTGAATATAACGGAGATCAGATGGCTGAACAGCTTAATATGCAGTCAAAGCATTCTATAGAAAAACAAACAGCTAAGAATGTAGATTGTTTCACAACTGTCAGTGAAATTACAAATAATGAATGTCGTGAACTCCTTGATTGTCCTGCTGATGTTATTCTGATGAACGGTTTTGAAAATGATTTTGTACCTAATTTAGGTGAAGATTTTGACAAAGCTCGCTCAGAAGCAAGAAAGAAGATGCTTAATGTTGCCAACACCTTAATGGGTACAAATCTTACGGATGATACAGTACTTGTTAGTATTGGTGGACGCTATGAATTTAAGAACAAAGGTATTGATTTGTTCGTTGAGTCGCTTAACCGTTTGAGATTTAATGATAAATTAGATAAAAACGTAGTTGCTTTCATTATGGTTCCAGCATGGATGAAAGAAGCCAGAGCTGATTTGCAACGTAAACTCAATGGTAAGGACAAAGACAAGAGGGCTTGCGGTAATCCGCGCATAACTCACGAATTGTATGACATGAATGGTGATAATGTCTTGTCACAGATGAATTGGTTGGATATTCATAATCGAGAGTCTGATAAAGTCAAAATAATATTTGTTCCGTCATATCTTGATGGAAAAGATGGTATATTCAACTTGAATTATTATGATTTGTTGATTGGAAACGACCTTTGCATATATCCGTCATATTATGAACCATGGGGATATACTCCACTTGAGAGCGTTGCATTTCATGTTCCATGTATAACAACAAGCCTTGCAGGATTTGGATTGTGGGCAAATAAAGTAAAAGGTTCTGAAAGTGAACTCATCGATGGCGTGAAGACAGTATTTCGTTCAGATTATAATTTTGAAGAAGTTGCAAATACTATATCTGACACGTTGTTAGATTTTACTTTAATGGACAGTAAAACAATATCAAAAGTGCGTAAGAAAGCTGCATCACTTGCAGAAAAAGCTTTGTGGAAAAATTTCATAAAGTATTACTATCAAGCATACGATATAGCTCTGTCTAATAGGAACAAAAGAATCACAAAAAATAACTAAATATAGTATTTATCCGTGCATAATTGGAATGACAATTATGTTATGTTGAAGATATAATAAAAGAAAATCAAAACAATTTATAAATTTTATAATTATGAGAATTCAAGCAAGTAATGCAAACTTTCCTAACTGGAAAGACATTAGTGTAAGTTCTTACATTCCAGAAGCTTTGAAGCCACTGGATGAGATTGCTCATAACCTTTGGTGGTCATGGAGCAATGAAGCACGTGATCTTTATCGTGATCTTGATCCTGATCTTTGGAAGGAAGTATGTCAGAATCCAGTTCTTCTTCTTTCACGTATGAATTATGAGAAGTTAGAAGAACTCGCAAAAGACAAAAAAGTACTTGACAGAGTAAATAAACTATATACAAATTTCCGCAATTACATGGATGTTAAGCCAAATGCTAAACGTCCGTCTGTAGCATATCTTTGTATGGAATATGGACTTAGCCATGTTCTTAAGATTTATTCAGGTGGTCTTGGTATTCTTGCTGGTGACTATTTGAAAGAAGCTTCTGACAGTAATGTTGACATGTGCGCTGTTGGTTTCTTATATCGTTATGGATATTTCACTCAGACATTGTCAATGGATGGCCAGCAAGTTGCTAAATATGAAGCTCAGAATTTCGGAAATCTTCCAATTGTACGTGAGACTGATGAAAATGGTCTGCCTATAGTCGTAGATGTTCCATATATAAACTATACAGTTCATGCTTATGTATGGCGTGTAAATGTTGGTCGTATTAAGTTGTATCTTCTTGACACTGACAATGAGATGAACAGCGAGTTTGACCGTTCTATTACTCACTCATTATATGGTGGAGACTGGGAAAACAGATTGAAGCAAGAGATTCTTCTCGGTATTGGTGGTGTTTTGACTTTGAAAAAGTTAGGCATAGAGAAAGAAATTTATCATTGCAATGAAGGACATGCTGCTCTATGTAACGTTCAGCGTCTTATTGACTATGTAAAGAGCGGTATGACATTTAATGAGGCTCTTGAAGTAGTACGTACATCTTCACTTTATACTGTACATACTCCTGTACCAGCAGGTCATGATTATTTTGATGAAGGACTTTTTGGAAAATATATGGGTGGTTATCCACAGATGCTTGGTTTAAGCTGGGATGAATTTATCGGTATGGGCCGTATTAATCCAGAAGACAAGAGTGAACGTTTCTGTATGTCAACTTTTGCATGCAACACTTCTTCATGGGTAAATGGTGTTAGCTGGTTGCATGGTAAAGTGTCTAAGGATATGTTTGCTGGCATTTGGAAGGGATATTTCCCTGAAGAGTTAGACAATGTAGGTTATGTGACAAATGGTGTCCACTTCCCAACATGGAGTGCAACAGAATGGAAGACATTGTATGGCAAACATTTTGACAAGTCTTATTATACAGATCAGAGTAATGCTAAACTGTGGGAGTCAATCTACAATGTTCCAGACGAGGAGATATGGAATACTCGTCAAGCTCTTAAGAATAAGCTCATTACATATATAAAGAATGCATTCCGTGAAGATTGGCTCAAGAATCAAGGAGATCCTTCTCGTATAGTTTCTCTACTTGATAAAATCAATCCTAACGCTCTTCTTATCGGATTCGCACGTCGTTTCGCAACATATAAGAGAGCACACCTTCTTTTCTCAGATCTTGATAGACTTGCAAAAATTGTAAACAATCCTAATTATCCTGTTCAGTTCTTGTTTGCCGGTAAAGCACATCCACATGATGGAGCAGGACAGGGACTTATTAAGAAGATTTATGAGATTAGTCGTCGTCCTGAATTCCTTGGAAAGATTATTTTCCTTGAGAATTATGATATGAAATTAGCGCGTCGTTTGGTTACAGGTGTTGATATTTGGATGAACACTCCAACTCGACCACTTGAAGCATCAGGTACTTCAGGAGAAAAGGCCTTAATGAATGGTGTTGTAAACCTCTCTGTATTAGACGGATGGTGGCTTGAAGGTTATCGTGAAGGTGCAGGCTGGGCTCTTACTGAAAAACGTACTTATCAGAATCAGGAACAGCAAGATCAACTTGATGCAGCTACAATATATTCTCTTCTTGAAAATGAAATCCTTCCACTTTATTATGCACGTAATTCTAAGGGATACAGTGAAGGTTGGATTCGTACAGTCAAGAACTCAATCGCACAAGTTGCTCCTCATTATACAATGAAACGTCAGCTTGATGATTATTATGACCGTTATTACAGCAAATTAGCAGAGCGTCGTAAAGTCTTGTTCGCAGACAACTATAAGAAAGCAAAGGATATAGCGCTTTGGAAAGAGCAAGTTGCTGAAAGATGGGATAAGATAAATGTCATTTCAAGTGATAAAGAACAGGAAATGCTTAGTGGTAATGTTCAAAGTGGTCACAAATACAATGTTAAGTATGTTGTTGATGAACAGGGACTTGACGATGTAATTGGACTTGAGCTTGTAACACTTCGTGTTGATGACGAAGGCAAGCAGCACATTTATAGTGTTGAACCACTTGATGTTGTTAAGCGTGAAGGTAATCTCTTTACATTTGAAGGTACATATTGCATCCCAACAGCAGGAAGCTTTAAGGTTGCTTGTCGTATGTATCCTAAGAATGCAGATCTTCCTCACAGACAGGATTTCTGCTATGTAAAATGGTTTAATTAATAATTAAATCAATATAAAAAATAAGCTCGGTTTTTTCCGAGCTTATTTTTTTATATAAAAGTCTATAACGACATTTCTTTCAAATGTTTTTTATATTAATAGCAATTTTATACAATAAAAACAATGGTTAAAAATTAAAATAGTTTTTAGCATTGTAATAAGATATATCCTCAACCATTTGAGATATACGCTCCATTTCATAAATAGGAATTTCGCCATTTTCAACATCTTTGCCAATTAGGTTACACAATACTCTTCTGAAATATTCATGGCGTGGATATGAAAGAAAAGAACGAGAATCTGTAAGCATTCCTACAAATCTGCTTAACAGACCTAAAAGTGATAGAGCGTTCATTTGCTTTTCCATACCGTCTTTCTGATCTAAGAACCACCAACCTGATCCCCATTGTATTTTTCCTGGGCATGTTCCGTCCTGGAAATTGCCAAGCATTGTAGCAACAACTTCGTTATCTGCAGGATTAAGATTATAAATAATTGTTTTTGTTAATTTGTCTTTGTTTGCAAGTTTGTTTAAGAATTTTGACATTGCTTTTGCTGTATTGAATTGACCTATAGAATCAAATCCAGTATCAGGGCCTAATAGATTAAACATCTTAGTGTTATTGTCCCTAATTGCTCCGTAATGGAATTGTTGAGCCCATCCGGATTCGTAATCCATTTCTGCAAATATTATCATCATTGCACTCTTGAATTTACGAACTTCTTCAGGCGTAAGTTGATTTCCACTATAAACTTTGTTGAATATGTCATTGATTTCTTTGTCAGAGTACTCTTCAGCGTAAAATTCTTCTATTCCATGATCTGATAATTTACAACCATTTTCTTGGAAATAGTCATGTCGATTTTGCAAAGCATCTATAACATCTTGGAATTTATTAATTTCTATATTGCTAACTTCTGATAGTTTCTCAATATAATCTCTAAAAGCAGACGGATTTTCAACAGCCATGGCTTTGTCTGGTCGCCATGCTGGAAGCATCTTTATTTCAAATCCACTTTCTTTAGTTTTTTTGTGCCATTCAAGATTGTCTATAGGATCATCCGTCGTGCAAACAATTTCAACGTTGTATTTTCGCATTAATCCACGTGCTGTAAAAGACGGATCGTTTTGTAGCTTATCATTACATTCCTCATATATTTCTCGTGCAGTCTTTGGATTAAGTACTTTATTAATACCAAAAGCTGTTTTTAATTCTAGATGAGTCCACCCATAGAGAGGATTACGAAATGTGTAAGGAACAGTTTCAGCCCATTTTTCAAATTTCTCCCAATCAGATGTTTCTTTACCTGTACAATATTTTTCAGGAATTCCGTTACTTCTCATTGCGCGCCATTTGTAATGATCTCCACCTAACCATATTTCTGTCAGTGAACGAAATTTATGATCATCAGCAACCATCTGAGGGATTAAATGACAATGATAGTCAATTATTGGCATTTTTGACGCATGTTCATGATAAAGTTTTTTAGCGGTTTCTGTTTGAAGCAGAAAGTTTTCATCCATGAAATTTTTCATATAAATTATGTATTAAGGTTATTATTAAAAATTTTTCTATTTACAAAAGTAATAATTATCTTCAAAAATCAAAAATCTCAATAATTATTTGATTTATTAAATACGATTCTTTATTTTTGTTTTGATATTTTAATATGTGATTTGACAAAATTAAAATATAAAGAGAAAAGTATTTATCAGTAAACAATACTTAAATTAAATACAAAATGAAAGCATTAAACAAACTTACAGCACCTAAAAGTTGTGCACCTGAGAGAATAATTCAATTTGGAGAAGGAAATTTTCTCCGCTGTTTTGTTGATTGGATTATTTATAACATGAATCAAAAAACTGATTTTAATTCAAGTGTAGTTGTCGTACAGCCGATAGAAAATGGTATGGTTGACATGCTGAATGGCCAGGATTGTATTTATCATGTAAATTTACAAGGGAGACTAAATGGTCAGGTTGTCAATTCTTTGACCCGAATTGATTGTATAAGTAGAGCATTAAATCCATATTCTCAAAATTCTGCATTCATGGCATTAGCAGATCAACCAGATATTAGATTCGTAATAAGCAATACAACAGAAGCAGGTATAGCATTTGATTCAAGTTGCAAATTATCTGATACTCCTGCGTCTTCCTATCCTGGAAAACTTACTCAATTACTTTATAGACGTTTTTGTACATTTAAAGGAGATAAATCTAAAGGATTAATAATAATGCCATGTGAACTAATTTTTCTGAATGGACATCATCTGAAAGAATGTATATATAAATATATTGAGTTATGGAAGGAAGACCTTAATAAAGATTATGATAAGTTTAAGGAATGGTTTACAAAATATTGTTATGTTTGTGCAACTCTTGTAGATAGAATTGTGCCGGGTTTCCCTCGTAAAGATATAAATAAAATT
>JAFTTD010000277.1 GCA_017466965.1 Bacteroidaceae bacterium | reverse complement strand
TTTAATGAAGCCCAATTGGAACTGCTCAATGTAATAGTAGTTGCGATAAATCGCTTGCAGACAACTATTATTCCCTTATTTTCCCTGTCTTTCGATTTTTCTTTCTATCTTTGCCACTTAATAATAAAAAAACAAAGATTATGCCGTTGACATTGCCCGACCTGTTGCCAGCTATCGAGCTTCTGAAACAGGAAAATATATTTGTGATGGACTCTACACGTGCGAACACTCAGGACATTCGCCCGTTGCGTATTGCTATACTCAATCTGATGCCGATAAAGATAACTACGGAAACGGACTTTATACGCCTTCTGTCTAACACGCCTTTGCAGATAGAGATTGAGTTCATGAAAATAAAGAGTCATACATCGAAGAACACTCCGATAGAGCACATGATGATGTTCTATCGTGACTTCGAACTGATGAAGCACGAGAAGTATGACGGGCTGATAGTGACCGGCGCCCCTCTTGAACAGATTGATTTTGAGGACGTGACTTATTGGGACGAACTGAAGGATGTGTTCGATTGGGCGCACAGCCATGTCACTTCCACTGTATATATCTGCTGGGCAGCACAGGCCGCCTTGTACCATTTCTACGGTATTCCGAAATATCCTACTGAGGACAAGGTTTTCGGCATATTCTCGCACAAGGCGCTGCAACCAGCTCTCCCTATATTCAGAGGCTTTGACGATGAGTTTTATGCTCCGCACAGCCGTCACAGCGAAATAAGGCGTGAGGACATTGACAAGGTTGAGGCTCTTAGCATCATTTCGGAGTCGGAAGATGCTGGCGTGCATATCGTGATGGCAAGGAAGGGACGCGAGTTCTTCATAACAGGCCATTCTGAATATGCTCCGAACACACTGGACAATGAATATAAACGAGACGTGGCAAAGAACTTGCCGATAAAAATTCCAAAGAACTATTACCGGGATGACAATCCGGAAAATCCGCCGGTTGTGCGCTGGCGTGCCCATGCTAATTTGTTGTTCTCAAATTGGCTCAACTATTATGTTTATCAGGAAACTCCGTTCAATATAGATGAAATCAGCGAGTAGGCATTTGCCGAACAACATTCGTTCGGGCGGAATGAGACGGCTGGAGCTTCTTGCTCCGGCACGTAATGCGGATATTGGCATCGAGGCTATACGCCACGGTGCCGATGCCGTGTATATTGGTGCAGGACGCTTTGGCGCAAGGGCTGCGGCAGGAAACAGCATTGAGGAAATTGCACGGTTAGTAAGGTTTGCACATTTTTTCAACGCTAAAGTTTATGTTGCCGTCAATACGATTATGGATGACGGGGAACTGCACGAGTCGGTGGAGATGATTAATATGCTTTATGAAGCGGGAGTTGACGCCGTTATTCTTCAGGACATGGGACTGCTCAAAATGAATTTGCCCCCGATAGGTCTTCATGCAAGTACTCAGATGGATAACAGGAGTGCTGACAAGGTGAGTTTTCTTAGAGACTTGGGTTTTGAACAGGTGGTGCTGGCAAGAGAACTTTCTTTAGATGAAATTCGTGACATCCATACAGCTTGTCCCGATGTGGCTCTTGAGGTTTTTGTTCACGGAGCTTTGTGTGTCAGCTATAGCGGTCAGTGCTATTTGAGCGAGTCGTGTTTCGGGCGCAGTGCCAACAGGGGCGAATGTGCTCAGGTGTGTCGCATGGAGTTCGACCTTGAAGATGCTGATGGCAACAAGCTTGTCAAAGGGAAGCATCTTCTGTCGCTAAAGGACATGTGTCGTATAGACGACCTGGAGAGATTGCTGGAGGCAGGAGTGTCTTCCTTCAAGATAGAGGGGAGGCTGAAAGATATGGACTATGTCAAGAATGTTACGGCAGCCTACAGTAGGGCCCTTGACAAAATTGTCAGAAAGCATCCGGAACGCTATTACAGAGCGTCGTCAGGAGTGGTACGCCATACTTTCGTGCCGGATGTGAACAAGAGCTTTAATAGAGGCTTTACGAAGTATTTCCTTGATGGACGCAGATCTGACATTTTTTCTTTTGACACTCCAAAGGCGAAAGGCGAATATGTTGGCAGAGTAAAAGAAGTTGGTTCCAACTATTTTACAGTTTCAGGAAAAACAAGGTTTGTGAACGGCGATGGACTTTGCTTTACGGACGACAATGGAAAGTTGTACGGATTCAGAGTAAACAGGGTTGATGAGAACAGATTGTACCCTCTGGAGAAGCCTGCAAGTCTGCGTTCAGGCATAGAACTTTTTCGGAACCAGAATCATCAGTTCAGTCTGTTAATGTCTCGCGAGAGCGCAGTGAGGGTTATTCCTGTAGATGTAAGCATAGACGAAACAGAAAAAGGGTTCAGACTGACCATGACAGACGATGACGGATGCAGTTCTTCTATTGACGTGGAACTGAACAAAGAGCTTGCTCGCAGCCATCAGAAAGAAAACATTGAGCTTCAATTGTCTAAATTGGGAGGCACCAATTTGGAATTGCGTAATTTGTTTTTTAATTATACGTCAAACTGGTTTATCCCGTCATCATGCCTGAGTGCATGGCGCAGAGAACTTGCAGGGAAGCTGATTGAGCAGAGATGCAAAACGTATAGGTCGTACAGAAAACGTGCAGACAATGATAATGCCGTGTTGGGAGGCAGTCCGAAAGTAGCCTCTTATCTTTACAACGTTATGAACAGCAAGGCTGAAGAATTCTATCTTGCCCATGGATTTGAAGCTGTTGAACCGGCATTTGAGAAACAGCATCAGGAAAATGTCCCTTTGATGTTTTGCAAGCATTGCCTGAAATATAGTTTGGGACTGTGCTTGAAAAACAATGCCGTAAGGTCGGACTCGCCGAACCTTTATAAAATAAGAGGCATCAAAGAACCAATGTATCTTGTGCTTGCCAACGGAATGCGTTTCCGCTTAGATTTTGATTGCAGCAGATGCATGATGACATTAACGAGAGAATAAAAGAATGAAGCATTATTATAAGAAACAATAAGAAAATAATCTCAAAACCTAACATAAACTAAAAAAATGAACACTACTTCTCAAAAACGCATTGAGGTTGCTGACGCCTTAAGAGGCTTTGCCGTAGCAGCAATTCTATTGTTGCATTCTATTGAACATTTTAATTTTTATTCCTTCCCATCTACAGCTGATCAGTCTGCATGGCTTACATTTGCAGACCGTGCTATTTGGGACGGACTGTTTTTCGCTTTCGGAGGCAAGGCCTACGCGATTTTTGCATTGCTCTTCGGATTAAGTTTCCAAATAATGTACAGCAACAGTTTGCG
>JAFTTD010000276.1 GCA_017466965.1 Bacteroidaceae bacterium | reverse complement strand
TTTTTTATAAGGTTATAAGGTTGTAAGGTTATGAGGTTATAAGGTAGGCTATCATAATTCATAATTCTTAATTCATAATTAAAACTTAACTCCCCCGTATATTTTTTTCAGCACTACGCCTTCGTCTTCAGAAGTAAAGACAAGAGAGTGTTTGCGCTTGGCGGACAGAGGCATCCTGAAACGACGGACGGCGTATCCACGAAGTATGTTTCGTTTCCATTCCTCGCTACGGCCATACGTCTGGTATTCATGGTTGACGGATGTTCCGTCAACACTCACAGTGAAGCGGAGTTTGTCGCCTGCAACGGGGTGGGTAGGCAAGAGACGCACTTCCAGTTCAATGCTGTCACCCAGGTATGCTCTTTCCACAAATTCGCAAGAGACACTTTCACCCTTAACCAAAGGTTTGCCGCAACCGTCGGCATCTTCGTCAAAGAGCTGTTTCATGCGCATTTCCTCCGGCAAGAACTGCTCTACATCCGCAGTTGACGGCCCGGTATCGATGGCAGCTCTTGATTTCGGCTGTTCCAACTTGCCATATACGCTAAGACGGCGGGGATGCATATCCATGATTCCGTTCCATTTGCCGTTGTTGTCTATGCCGGCATTATACATGAGTGTAAGGGCAGATATGCTGTCGTATGCCTGTACCGCCATTGCCCATTCGTCAGCATGGCCGTTCCTTGCCCGCTGTGCATGCAGAGTCTTGAAATTCATCTGTGCAGTTCCCTGAAGCGGGTATTTCACAAGCTGCAGGAAGGCATCACGACGTTCAGCATCAATTTTGCGTGCAACTTTCTCCACTCTGTCCGACAATCGTCTGTAATCGTCTATTCTGGCTTCTATATATCCATCGGTCCACGGAAGGTCGCGCACCAGATTCCAGTATGCACGGTTGCTTTCTTCTGTGCGAGTACCGCCCATAAACTCAGGTCTGCGCACTGACGCAAGCCTATAGTGCTCCGCCATCAGAGGCATGAGCCTGCGTGCGTTCGCAGCACCGAACTCACGTGCAATGAAGTCTCGCTGATGCTTTTCTACTCCCATTTCCCTCACAGACTGAATATCCCAAGCCATGTCAAGAAACAGTTCTATCTGGTATTCGGCAGGCTTTATGTCGCCAACATTCAGGATCCACATTCTCTGTATGCCCCGGTCATAGGCTTCTGTCATCTGCTGAAAGACAAGAGACGGCGGCACTGTGCAAAGCCACAGATAATCATGAGGCCGTCCCCAGTATGACACATGATAGTATATGCCGTTGCCTCCCTTGCGGCTACGCTCTGCCTCTGTAGGAAAATGGCGAATGAAACCATAGTTGTCGTCACACCACATCAGGGTTACATCTTCGGGAACTTCAAGCCCGGCATTGTAAATGTCCAGAACCTCTTTGTAAGGGATGAACACCTGTGGCACTCTCTCCACGTTGCTGTCCACATATTCACTCAGTATGGCACGCTGGTCGTGGATTACACGCTGAAGAACAGACTTCTGCTCGTCAAGAGTTTTGGCTCCCTGCATCTTGCCATCATGAACACCTCGCATACCTATGGTATAAACTATTTCCTGATTCTTGACATCCCTGACGCGTTCTGTCCAGAACCGGCGCACTTCGTCTGCATTGTTCACATAGTCATAATCGCCTTTTCCCCTGACGCCCCACTCTACAGCCGTGCTGCTTGCCATGGGTTCGCAATGAGAGCCACCTATATATATACCATATTTAGCAGCCACTTCACGATTTCCTTCTGTAAGGAAAAACGGACGGGTACACTCGTGCATTGCAGGCCAATAATAATTGGCTCGCAGACGCAGCAGCAATTCAAATATCCGTGCATTCGTCTTAGGGCCTATAACACCTCGCTCCGTATCCGGCTCATGAGTAGCGCTGCTCCAAGGCATCAGTCCCCAGTCTTCATCATTGATGAATATGCCTCTGTAATCAACAGACGGGCTATGCTGCATAATGAATCCGGAACCCAAAACAATTTTTTTCTTAGATTCAGGCTTTACATCAGCCCACCATTCCCAAGGAGACACACCAATGACACGTGATATTTCAAGAAGTCCGTATGCAAGTCCGTGTCCGTCAGCGCCATAAACCTCAAGTTTGCCTTCGGCATTAACACAGAGTCTGAATCCCTCCCTTTTTATATCCTTGTCAAATCCCGCTATAATATGCGCTTTGTCAACATCAGAAGTTTCCCGCAAATCAGTATCAAGCACAACCTTGATGTCCTTTTTTAGAATATCCAAAGCTGTTTCTACAACAGGTTCTTCTCCCTTGTCAATACTAATAAAAACGTCTGTTCCACTATTCAGTCTGAAGTCCTTCGCTGAAACTATTATGAAGCTAAAAAGCAAAAATAAAAAAACCGTTATTCTCATTTCAACAAGTAAAAGCTTTCAATGTTAATATAAGAGTCATCTGTCCCGAATTTGTTACCTTTCTTGTCCGACCAGTTTGGGCGGTCGCCTGTAACCTCCAAATCTATCCCATATTTGCCCTTGGGCAACTGAGGAGAAATATACCTGATGCCTTTTGACGGCACTTTACTATAGAAATCAACAAGCAATGAATGCACCACCTTATTTGTTCTTAAATCAGTAATTGTAATCTTGGCGTAAGCACCGTGCCTGTTTGTTTCACCTGTAACGGCAATGCGACCTCCCTTGAAACGAGTTCCGATGGTGGCTCCTTTATGGTTTGAGCGAAAAAAACCGTTTGCGTCAACTTTCCAATGCTTATAATCAGACACTTCGAGTTTTTTAAGCGGAATTTCATCAGCGTCGGCAAGCAAGTCAACCTTCATGCCTGTAGCGACATTCCATGACTCCATATAATCAGGAATAGTCAAAGAAGTGCCATCAACCTTCAGTGGCAACCATACGTATGTTGCAGCCGAAGCCTGATGAGGATATGACCAGCGGTCACCCATGAACATATTGCCCATAACAAAAGTCGTCTGTGAATTGTATGTCAGTGTTCCCTCCGGGCAGAACAATCCGCGCCGAGTCCACGGTCCCTCTATAGAAGGAGCAGTATGATAATAATTATCATTTTTCTCCCAACTTGTAAGGTTGGAACTAAGCAGAAAATAGATGCCTTCGGCGCTTTTCATCATAGCAGGCGATTCGCCCAAACCCTTCACGTTAGCAACCTGAGCCTCTATGCTGCGATAATCATCGGAAAGTCGGTAAATGGGGCCATGATGAATAAGCAGATAGCCCTCGCCGTCTGTATCCTGGAACGTACCCATGTCCCAACGCTTTATAGGCTTACCTTCAAACAGAATAGGGCCATGAAATGTATATTCACCATCAATCGTCTTGCTTGTGGCAAGTCCGATATAAGGGTCCTTATATCGTAAATCATCACAATGCATAAGCATCACATATTCCCCCGTATTTGGACAACGCATGACCTTGCAACGTTCGCCAACTCTGTCAGGACCTAATATACCACTATCCTGCATAGGCAGTACAACACGCCTGAAAGTCCAGTCGCTAAGATTCTCAGACGAATAGCAACTGAAGCCTGGAAAAGCATTCGAAGTATCGGACTTCCATTCTCCAAACAGATAATACACTCCGTCTTCCTTCAGCAGACAGGCTCCGTGAGCATTCACAGTATTACCATTATTATCAAACCATGGAACACCATTGACAATCACCTGTGCCTTTACATGCGAAATGGAGAAACAGGACATTGATACAATACAGAGCAAAATATGCTTTAACGAAATCATTTTTTTATCATTATTTTTCTAACATTAATTTTTCCGGCTGCATTCCTTTCACGAACTATATAAACGCCACCAGTACAGGTAGCATACAAACCATCAGCCATTCTTCCGTCAACAGACCATATATTCTCCACCTGCCATATATCATCAACAGGAGCAATGATACCAGTATCACCAGAAGGAATCTTATCGCCTACTACACGCGCTTCGGTTATACTGTTCCAATTAGCTCCACCCTGGGAATTCCCATTACAAACAATGCGAACATACTCAGCCTTACAAGGTTCAATATAATACCTTTCAAGCTCATCTGTTATTCCTGATGTTGAGCAAGCAGTCAGAACTCTTTCAAATGTATTTCCATCAAGCGAAACTTCCACATCAAAATAACTATTTCTTACAGCCCCTTGATAAAACGCCAAATCTACAGCTGTCACCATTCTTACTGTATCAAGACGAAACTCAATCCATTGTCCTAAGCCATCCTGGCTCCAGCGTGTTGAAATATCATTGTCAACGACATGGACTGGCGGATTGCCCCATTGGTTTGCAATGGCATAAACATCAGCAATATTTTCATTTGGATAAAGAGCTACTGTCAAATAGAAGCCATATTCTTCAGACTTTTCCATGACTCCACCCTTAGAGCTGACAACACCTTCAACCTCAACAATGTGTTCGCCATAAGATAACGGAGATTCAAGATTCAATATAACACTCTTTTCCTCTACTTGAATATCAGCCTCAACGTTCACGCCGTCAATCTTATAATGATCGCTCTCCAATGCGCTTGCTCTATCTACTTCATCATTAAAATTCAAAATAACAACATACGGACTTTCTCCCTTAACTGAAAGAAGGCGCAAAGGGCGCGGAGTCGCAGGCTCCTCAGCATAACGGTACATTTCTGACGCAGCAAGCAAATATGCACCGACTCCAAAATCTGCTGTAGAACGAGAGCTAACAGTCTGATTTGGATCAGCTTTTTCACCTATAGGCTGAATATATCCAACAAGACCATCTTTGTGCAATGCTGTACCCGAAAGATAATTCCAAGCCTTTTCTATAGTGTTAGAATACTCTTCATCTTGAAAAACACCATTATTCACACCCCATAAGTATCCGTACAACATCAGTGATGTTCCGCTTGTCTCATATCCAGGAGCATACGAAGGGTCCAATATACTGCGTGTCCAATGCCCCTCAGGTTGCTGACAAGCAGCAAGAGCATCTGCCATACGCTTATAATACGCAACATATTCATCACGATGGGCATGATTTTCAGGAAGTTCCGCCAATATTCGAGCAAACGTAGCAAAAGCCCATCCGTCTCCACGTGCCCAAAAATCTTTCATACCAGTAAATGTCTGATGCTTAGGATAGACATACTTTGCGTCACGGAAATACAGTCCAGTCTCTTCATCATACATTATTGAATTTGTATATTGCCAATATGAATACATCTTTTCCAAATACAATTCATTGCCTGTCTGCTTATACAAGTGTGTCAACACAGGCATTACCATGAACATGCCATCTACCCACCATATATAATCATTGACATCAGTACTCACTTGGTAGTCCATTACCTGATAAGCCCGACGTAACCTTTCATCATCTGCTTTTACATCATAAAGCTCTGAATAAACCTGAAAACAAATCTGGCAATCGCCAAATAGCACATTCCATTCACCATAGTCATAACTCCAATGATTAGGATTGTCTCCCTGCGGACCGCTCCAATCATTTTTTTCAGCCCAAGCAGTAGAAAAATCTAGATACTTGCTGATTCCTGTTGTACGATATGCCTCCATATTTCCTACATGATATACTGCTCTGTTCCAGAACCAATTACCATGATTTGGATTATTCTTTTGCCAATAATCATTAACCATTACAATGATATCCAAAACATCATCTTTCCGTGGTCGCTCTGCTCTGACGGGAAAAAACAGAGAGCAGAACACTGAAACCAAAATTGTTTTTAATAAAAAATTATTCATATTTATGATTTTAGTTTGTAAGTTTTTGAGGTTTTAAATTAGCTAAATAAGGTTTTGAGGTTATAA
>JAFTTD010000275.1 GCA_017466965.1 Bacteroidaceae bacterium | reverse complement strand
TTGTCGCATCTTGAATTGATGATAAGTGCCGAAGCATCATAAAGCTCATCTTCAGTTTTTACGAACAGGCTCAAATATCTGTTCTGCATTTCTTCTTCAACAGATTTTACGAACTCATCAGCTTCATCGTGCATTATTTCTTCAATTGAACCTAAGAATTTCAGTTCAAAGTTATCAGCTCCTGCCCAGCGTGCTGACATTGGTCCGATGTTTTTCACACCTACAAGGAGTTTGCCGTTACGGACAACTATTTTCTCAATTGTCTGCTTGCGCTCGTAGTCTATTTCTCCGTCTTCAGTTACTGGCGAGAAGTATTCTACTCCGTCTGTAACAGCATACAATCCTACATTGCCGTTCACTGTAGCTCCTTCCACCCCGTTTGTGGAGTTGAAGCATACTGCTGAAAGTTCATATACTCCTTCTGGCAATCCTTCCACCTGCTGTGAATAATCAAAGTATGCGCCGGCTACGTTTGAAGTCCATAATTCAAAATATGTGTCTCCGGTAGCTTTTGTGAATCCGTTCTCTCCGCTTCGTTTGCATGTCCATCCCTCTACTTCATCTTTCGTTCCTGTTTCGATGTTAGGATTAAGAATGTATTGTGTAGTCATGGAAGTGCTTTCCTTTGTGGCTCCGAAGATAGTGGTCACTACCACTCTGAAGCTGTCGTTCTCACGATCTATGTCTGCAAGGTCGAATGTGTAGGTCAGATTAGTGTTGTCAAACTTGCTTCTGTCCGTGTCCACATAGAAGTCCTGCCATTCGCCGTCAGCTGTTTTGCGCTGCACTTTCAGCACGTCAGTCAAGTCGCCATTGCCGTTCTTTACTGTGATAACTAATTTGCCGTTGTCTCCGTCAATGTCTGTTTTCACTTCCGGCGCCTTTGCTGATGGTTTCCACCAGATAGGTGTGAACTGCACGTCAGCGTTGTATGCGAACGTTGATTTTGTGTCGCGATATACTTCACCGGCAGGAGTTACCCAACCATCATCTGTATTTATGCATGCTCTGTAGTATGTGTCCCAATTGTAGAACGAATAGCGCTCCACGAAAGGACAGCTTTCGAGCATATTCACTATTTCAAGTATTCCCTTGCGGTTCTTTTCAAGTTTGTCGCCATATCCGCTTGGCCAGCTTTCAGTTGTCCATGATGCGCCATATCCCCATTCTGTAATCCATATAGGACGCTTTGTCTTGTCGTAAATGGCTTTCAGCCTGTTGTACCATGCCTGTGCGCCATTTGCTTCGTTTGTGCCCCAGTAGCAATGCACTGCTACGAAGTCGCAACGGTATGACATGTCGTCACAGTGTCCGATATAGGTGGTGAGCCATCCCTCGTCAGTAGGAGCTGGAGAACCTATTCGCATACCAGTCTGCTGCAAGTCAGGGGTTTTTGTGCAGGCTTTCCAAGGGTCTATTGTTCCTCCGCATGAGCATTGGCTGCTTGTATGCTGCTCTGCATGTTCAGGCTCGTTGAATCCCAAAACAGCTGTTGACTCTGATTTGCCCGAAATCTGAGAAATTGACGGCCAGTATAGGTGTTGCCAGATAGGAATGTATTCCCTGTCCTGAGTGGTGTTGCGGTCCGCGCTCCATGTGTAGAACCACGATGCCTCCATCTTGTTGCATTCCGTGTTGATGGCATTGTTGCTTGTTGTGCTGCACCATCCCTTCTTTGATACATACTGCCATTTCTTGATGTGGACTGATGATATTCTGCGGTTAAGTGCGTCAGGCAGAACAGGCACCTCTATGTCATGATGGTCTGCCACATACACACGGCTGTATCCGCTGCCTTTCTCGCCAGAAGCCACTGTCGCCATGAATCCTCTGCGGAGCTTGAAACTGCGCATCTGGTTGCTTTTGTCGCCTAAGTTTGAAGAGTTGCCTACTGCGAATGTGTATTCTTCGCCTCCGTAGTTCTCTTCTGTGTATCCTTTCATAGGCTTCAAGCTTGAAGCGTATGGAATGACTGCCGCTCCGTCAAGGAAGATAGCCACTCGGACGTTCTGTCCATTGACTGCCCTGGCGCCATTCACTTTTATGTATTTCAAGTAAGTGCTTATCACACTGCTTGGACGTATTTCGTCAAAGATTACCCATGCCTTGTCTGTCGTGATGTTGATACTTCCTCCGTCTATAGGCTTAGTCTTGCTCACAAGGTGGAGGTCTATCTCTTCAGCCAGTTCTATGTCTGAAGAAAGGCTGTAAACATCGCGCTGGCTATTGCCGTATTTGTTTACGTATTTGTCTGTCTCTGCCAATTTCATTGAGGCTTCAATACCTCCTTCTGCAACGGGCACTACGCTGAAGCGTGAAAGGCTGTTTGCCGATTTGTCGTAATAAACACTTACATAATCTTCCTTTGTCCAGTCGCATCCCAAGCACTTTGAAGATGACTTCTTGTTGGCGATGTTGCCTCCGAACATGACGTCGAATCGCCAGAGGTAAGTGTCATCGGTCTTTTTCGTGTCTTGAAATAGCACACTCCAGGCACTGCTTGAACTTGCAGCAAGGTATTTGCCTGTGCTTTTCTGCTTCAGAAAATAATATCCTTCTGCGTTCGATTTCTCTGCTACGAATATGTAGCTGTCAGCGTCTGTGTTCTTTCCGAAGTCAGACAAACTTGGTGAAGCGCCGTCTTCACTTGAGCCGAGCGCCTTCTCGTAGTAGTCACTAATCACGTAGTACTCATTGCCGTCAACGATAGTTGCGTGCAAGTTCATACTGATTACTCCCAAAGCGATTGATAATAGTGACTTTAGGCAATTTTTCATAATGTAAAAAATAAAGTTGACAATAGATGTTTCTACGGACAAAGATACATAAAGTTTCTTAGTTTATACAAGAAAAACGGAAAAAATGCTTAACAAAGTCTTCTGGCTGTGGCTGTGGAGGAAATATGTAACAGCTCCTTTTGTTGCTGCCGGTACATGGATGGATAGATGGGTGTGAAGGAATG
>JAFTTD010000274.1 GCA_017466965.1 Bacteroidaceae bacterium | reverse complement strand
TTTGACTCTATTTCTGTTACAGACTCTGGAATTTCTACTATTGCTCCTGAATTTCCATAAAACGCTTCTTCTCCTATACATTTTACATCTGACGGTATTACTGAATTTCTTAAACCAGCTACAAGTTTCTTAGTTGATGTCTCTATTATACAATTTCCTTCAACATAATATTTAGTATTGCTTGCATCAAGTGTAATGGAAGAAAGTTTGGTACAATATCCCAAAAAGCCATGACCAAAAGAACTTATTGACGAAGGAATGTTTAAGGAACTAATACCATACATATAATTAAACGCATAATGTCCAATACTTTCAATTGAATTAGGCAATGTCAATGAAGTCACCTTTGATAACCCCCAAAAAGCTCCTTCACCTATTTCTTTAACAGTTGAAGGTATAGATACAGAAATTACTTTAGGCATTTTATAGAAAGCATAATCTCCTATACTTGTAACTCCTTCTTTAATAACAATTTTCTTTATTTCATCTTCTATGTATAAATTTCCTCCTAGTGCTGTTTCGGGTGTAAAATCTGTCATCGGACCTTTACCACTTATAGTCAGTACTCCCGTATCCGAATTAAAATCCCAATACACTCTTTCTTCTTCCTCTGCTCTTATACTCAAGCAAACCATGAGCAGAGCCGCAAAAACGCAAGTAATCCTTTTGTTCATATTTTATTGTGTTCTTGTATATGCCTCCTCCCCCTCCAAGATTCGGATTAATAAACTAAATTTATAACAATCATACATATACAAAAAATGCGTGGAGAGTATCCTGTCACTCGTTCCACGTCTTGAGGTCTTCGCATTACCCGATAGTAGAGAACGAGCAACGCAGAAGCCCCACGCAATCCGTATAGCAAACATATACATACGCACAAAGCCCTCTGAATATCCAGAAGACACACTTGTGGCTGTTGTATATGAAACATACGAAACCATGGGCATCTACCGTTGCTATGTCCTGTGCTACTACCTGTGAATTTGCGAAGTTCCAAGAACGACAAGAACAAAGCGCAGCAAACGCCTTTCATATATATATTAAGACCAGCAAAGCTTTATTCCTGTTGGGAATTCAGCTTACAACCAATCATTGGGTGCAAAATAAGTAAAATTTAATGAACCTTACAAATAAAAAAACTCTTTGTTCAATTTTTATTTGCTTATTTCCAATTTACTCCTACAAAGAAGACCTAACAATCATGGGTTGACAACTATTTGAATAAATGCTATAGAAAAGACAAAATGCCATACAGCCTCAAAGAAAAAAGGAAATCGGATATGGCTGTAACATAGCACACATCCGATTTAAAGTGAAAGTAATAAAGCTACAAAGCTATACTATCAAACAAAGCTTCAACTTTGGGGATAGACCAGATTCTCCGATGCAGCACATTCAAGCACTTCTTTCAGATATTTCTGTGCTTCCCAACGCGCCATTGGAAGATTCATAAGAAGATAGTTTCCGCAATCCTTGGCTGAAGCTCCAGGCACTTCTCCTTCATAATCAGCAATAAAAGCAAATGTTTCTTTTATCAATGGCAGAATATCCTCTGATGACAAATCACCCTTCACAAGCAAATAGTTACCGGTAAGGCACCCCATAGGTCCCCAATATATAATCTTGTCAGCCCACTGCTTATGGTTGCGCAGGAATGTTGCAGCCAGATGTTCTATAGTGTGGATGGCACTCGGACTAAGAGCGGGTTCACGGTTAGGCTCTTTCATCCTCACATCAAAGGTTGTGACAACATCATTGCCTACAACATCTTTTCTTGATACATATACACCTCTCTTCAGCAGTATATGATCTATGGTAAAACTCGGTATTTTATTCATTTCTTTTGAATTGACATTATTATAATTATAATGAACTTTTGCAACATTGAACAAACCGGTAAGTCATCATCCACTCATCTTTCGGGAGATTTCTCACATACGTTAGAAATGACACGGAAGAGTAAGCCCCTATTCCTAACAGCAGAAATGGAATCATGGAGAAGACAAACATCCTTTATTATATCAAAGCAAGAAAATCTCTTGTCACGCCAAAAGAATTATCCGCCAATGTCGCCCAGAAATTTTCATATTGCTGCTGATGCCCATCTGCCCCAGGAGTATCACTAATGATTCTGAAACTTACAAACGGCACACCATAGATATGGCAAGTTTGCGCGATTGCGGCAGACTCCATGTCCACAGCTAATCCTTCCGGAAAATCAGACTTTATCTTGTCCAACTCATCCCTGCTTGTTATAAATTGGTCTCCCGTGCATATCAGTCCAAGATGAATCTTCACATTCTCCGGATTAAGCTTTGACGCTGCATTATATAGTCTTTCTTCAGATTTGAAACAAACAGGCATCCCTTGTATCTGTCCTTTTTCACATCCCATTCCGCACCATACGTCATGATATACAATACCTGTACTCACAACAACATCCATCACATCAAGACATTTGTCAATGCCTCCTGCCACCCCTGTGCTTATCATGCAATCTGGCGAATATGAACGTATCAGCTCTGCTGCACCTATTGCCGCATTCACCTTTCCTATTCCGCATTGACGCAATATCAGCTGGTTTGCGCCCATAGTTCCTATAGTATATCTGAATCCGCGTTCGTCTTCACATACTTTCTTGTCATCCATCAGAGATGCAAGTTGGGCATATTCAGAATCCATCGCTGTCAAAACACCTATTTTCATAAACGTTTAATTATTTCTGTTATTATATATTGTATAATCAGCATTATTCCATACTTATGCAAAGGTAAGAATTTATCACGACATATATAAAAGCGTGTGTGCCAAAATGAATTTTGACATACATTTTGGCACACACGAATTATCATTTCATATCAGACATCCTTGTCAGAACCTGTAAACAACATCCACCCCTAACTGCAAAGGACGGCATGTCTGTGCAAATCCTTTTGACATACTTTCAAAATAGAATGGAACATAATCTGTTTGTGTCAGATTCTTTCCCCAAAGGTTCACTTTCAACAATCCGAAATCAGCTGTAACGTGTCCTCCGAGAAGCATGTAAAATGGCTGTGACACATCGTTGTTCTCTGTCCAGTATGTTCTTCCTCTGCCCGTAAGATTTGCACCGACGCTAAGAGCTTTCATTACGCTACGAGAGAAATACGTTGTATAGTCTGCCGCCAGCGACATGGTGTGCTGCGGTGCAAATGGCACATAATTACCGTCATACACGAAGGTTTCACCTTTGCTTTCACCTCCGTCATAGTCCTTGAATGTTGCATGTGTATAACCGTATGAAGCATTCACATTCAGTATGTCGTCACCAAAGCTGAAGAAGGTTGACAATCCTAAATCCAAGCCATAGCTTTCACTCTTGCCTGCATTCACCATTTGTCTTCCGAGTCCGCTCTCAGCATAGCGCGCAATTTGCTGGTCGCGCGTAGCTACATAGAACACAGCGGCATCCAAACTTAGTTTTCCTTCAAAGAGAGAGAGATGAGTTCCTAATTCATAGTTCCAGCTTGTTTCCGGTTTGAATACAGTTGTTGAGTCTGCCGACGGATTTGCTCCTATCTTCATGAAATTATTCATCATAGGCATTTTTTCAGCCAAAGTACGCATCATGTCATTTTGCAGGCTTGCCTGTATCAAGTCGCTGAACATCTGGATGTTGTATCCTCCCGAACGGAATCCCTTTGAAACTGAGGCATAAACAAGGTTATCCTTATCCACATGATATGTCAATGCCATCTTTGGCAAGACCTGAGTATAACCCTTCTTTATCTGTCCAGAATATCGTGATTCGGTGGAAAGGTCGTAATTATACATAGGATTTCCACCACGGCTCATATTAAAATTAAAATTGGAGATAGCACCGGAATTATAGTCCATACGATTATGTTCATAGTCAATTCTGACACCCAACGTAAGGTCAAGCCCGTCTGCTAAAATATCCTTTATCGTACCCTGTCCGAACACAGCACCGTTAAGAACGGGTGTATCAAAGTCGCCGTCAACAGTCATATCCTTATCCTTTACGCTCATTGCCAGGCTCATGCCCATAGGGTTCATAGCGGCATTAGCTGCAGCAAATCCACGGTCTATATTTGCTTGAATCAACGACTGTATGCCATCCTCTCCAAACATTACCGGTGCATCTGTATTGAGCCACTGATATGACGCATACACACCAGCAGTCCAATCAATACGATTCTTGCCTCTGCTCTTGAATGTCAGTTCTTCAGCCACAGTATTGCTGCGCTGGTTCTGTTTGAGAGTGAATATGCTCAGCGGAGAGAAGTCCTGATCCATAAACATACGGTCGGTGAAATGCTGGTAGTTTGTTACAGATGTGACAACAAAGTTCTCCTGTTCCGATTCCACTTTCAAAGAAGAGTTCAGCAAGCTTCTGCGATAGCCCCCAAGCTCTCCTTCCACTATCTTGCCTACATAGTCAACATAGCGTTCGTCCTCGCCATTACCCGTATAATAATAGTCATACCCATCTTCATCACTGTACTCATAGTTTGTCTGGAAATCAATCTTAAAGCCTGGATTGGATTCCGGATTATACAAGAGGCGCAGTTTGCCCCCTCCGCTCTCACTTCCGTTTGAACGTTTGTCAAGGTATGCATTACGATTATATCCGTCATTGGCATCATAAAATCCGCCTACGCTGAAACTGAAATCACTGCCCAAAGCATGAGATGTGAGGAACTGCATATAGCGACGCGCATCTTTTGTAGAGCCTCCCAGTTTTATTTCTGTTCCTCCTCTACGAGGGTCACGAGTATAAACTTTCACCAGTCCTCCCATTGTGTTTCGTCCGTAGAGTGTTGACTGCGGTCCTCGCAACACCTCTATACGGTCAACACCAAGAAAAGACAGATCAAAGGCAGACTTGTCTGAATATGCCGCATCATCAACATATAGTCCCACAGCTGGGGTATTTATGCGTGAGCCTATACCTCTTATATATATAGCACTCGTCAGCCTTGAGCCGTAATCCGGCATAAACAGGTTTGGAACAAATGCCGAAGCATCCTTCAGAGAACGAACTCCAAGACGCTCAATGTCCTTTTCAGACATACGGCTATAACTAAACGGCTGTTGAGACAAGTCGCCCACTGTTTTGGGGTCAGCCGACACCACTACCTCTCCTATTTCATAGACGCGCGTTGTGTCCACTTCCGTAGTTTCGGCTTTCAGCACCATTGCGCTGATGCAATAAACAGCTACAAAGAAGAATAATTTTTTCATCCGTATAATAAATAGTTACTTATAATTCAAATCGGGTGCAAAGTAACTATAAAAACACTTACCGGTCAATCCTAATATATTATGATTTTACCCTTAGAGCTAAGACCAGAAGCACAAATCAAGAAAAAAGAATTTTCAAAAAAAGGGGATGGGTAAATGTTATATTTCATCAACACTCACGATTCCATGAGTAACAGCATATATAGTCAAAGCAGAAACAGACTTCAGTTGCAGCTTGTCCGTAATGTTCTTCCTGTGTGTAATCACAGTGGTAAGACTAATGTTCAGTCTGTCTGCAATCTCCTTATTTATAAATCCCTTAACCACAAGAGCCAGCACTTCCGCTTCCCGTTGCGAAATACCCATCATAGCCTCACTTCTGCCGTGCGGCGGAATGAACCCATGGTCATGCCCTGCATGATGGTTTGCCTGATGCATAAGAAGTATAGATTTAACAAGCTGATGCTCCGGCAGACAGATGTCAAGGGTATGAAAATTTGAAAACTGTTGCCCTGTCGCATTGTTAGCAACAAGCACTATTGTCTTATGACGCCTTTCAATAAAAAAATCAGGTGTGGCAAGAACCGCCTGTGCCGAAACAAAATAATGGAAAAAACTGTCGGCATCATCTTTTTCCATGTCAGAAAGAGTTGCAAACGCACATACCTCGGCAATGGGTATGATTTCGGTAAGCACTGATTTCAAACCCATTGCCTGAAGCGTATTATTCCCTATTATCGCTATGCGGGGAGTCATCTGTTCCATTTATGCCATATCGCCCTCATCAGCAATCTCAAGTTGCTTGCCTGTGAGCTTTGCCATAATCAGTCCTTCTATCTCGTCGGCAAGTTCCGGATTGTCCTCTATCAAGCGCTTTGTTGCATCACGCCCCTGTGCCAGTTTGCTGTCGTTATAGCTGAACCAGCTGCCGCTTTTCTTCACAATGCCGAGCTGTACGCCAAGGTCAATAATTTCGCCACTCTTTGAAATGCCCGAGCCAAACATTATGTCAAACTCAGCCTTGCGGAATGGCGGAGCCACCTTGTTCTTCACAATCTTAACCCTCACCTGGTTTCCAATGACTTCGTCTCCATCCTTAAGGCTTGTCACACGGCGTATGTCAAGACGAACAGAAGAATAGAACTTCAGCGCATTACCTCCTGTTGTTGTTTCAGGGTTTCCGAACATCACGCCGATTTTTTCTCTCAACTGGTTGATGAATATGCAAGTGGTGTTAGTCTTGCTGATTGTGGATGTGAGTTTTCTGAGCGCCTGACTCATCAGTCGTGCCTGAAGCCCCACTTTATTGTCACCCATATCACCTTCTATTTCTGCTTTCGGAGTGAGCGCTGCAACAGAATCCACCACAATGATGTCAATAGCAGAAGAACGAATGAGCTGGTCTGCTATCTCAAGAGCCTGCTCACCACAGTCAGGCTGTGAAATCCAAAGATTGTTGACATCAACGCCGAGTTTCTCTGCATAAAAACGGTCAAACGCATGTTCCGCATCAATAAACGCAGCTATTCCACCGCTTTTCTGACATTCAGCAATGGCATGAATAGCCAGTGTTGTCTTTCCTGAAGATTCCGGACCATATATTTCTATTATTCTGCCCTTTGGGTATCCGCCAACACCGAGAGCGGCATTCAATCCTATTGAGCCTGAAGGAACAACTTCAACCGCTTCAATACTGTCGTCTCCCAATTTCATTATTGAGCCACGCCCGAAATTCTTCTCTATCTTATCCATAGCTGCCTGCAATGCCTTCAATTTCTCATTGTTCGGAGCCTGATTCTGATTTGTTGCCATAATAAATAGTTTGTTATAATTTTTGAGCAAAGATAATACTTTATTATGAATAATCTCACACGCATGAAAAATAAATATTCCATAGTGATGATTTGACTTTTTGTCATAACATTTTCACTCCACAACCTTCCCGAAAAAATAAAACACCTGAACACTAAAATTATCAGCGCACTAAAAATTTTATAACAGCGCGCTGGAAATTCTATTACAGTGCGCTGGAAAGAAATTTTCAGCGCACTGTTTTCACAGCCTATCTGAGCCGTTCCCACACCTCTTGTTTAATCTCTATAAATCAACGAGTTAGAAATTACAAGCATTATTATATTTCGGGATAAAAAAATGGACTACTACACTTTGCGCATCATTTTGCCAAAGTTACGCACCGTTATTCCATAGGCTTTTTTCCAACAAATTCAAAAATAAAAAAGTAAGCGTTTTCATTATTTTGCTTACTGTTCTTTGCAAAATCCGACAAAACATTGTACTTTTGTCGAAAGTTGACACTCAAGAACAGGAAGACATGTCGAACAAGATGACAGTGTTCATAATCATTACTATCGCCATAGTAGGACTGGCTCTTTATTTCGGTTCGCCGGCAAGCGAGGCATGGCCTCTGAAATGCCCATTGTACCAATATACAGGATGGCAGTGTCCATTGTGCGGAATGCAGCGTGGCATCCACTCTCTATTTCATGGGGACGTGATTTCGGCATGGCATTATAACCCCGGACTATGGATAGCGACGCCATACTTTGCAATGCTTTTCTTAGGTTCCGTGTTTCCTGGAGTTAGAGAAAACAGAATTGGGAAATGGTGTCATCGCAACGAAGTGATCATATCGGCACTTGCCCTTTTCATTCTGTGGGGCATAATAAGAAACTTGTAAGCAAAGGAACACAAATTCATGAGAGACAAACAAAACAACAAATTAACATAAAACCATCAAATTATGAACAACATTGAAATCAACATTTCAGACATTGTCAGCCGCGCATGGGAACTGACAAAAAAGCATGGCATCGTAATAGCCGTATTGATTTTTGCAGTATCAGTCATTTCCAACTTAGGGGCATCGATGTCATTCCCTTGGAAAGAATACATGCATGTAATACAAAGCAACGACCCTGAACTTATCAGAGAGTTCGGTGAAAGCATGCCAGGATATAATTTCACACAGCTCCTGTCAAGCCTGATCATGACCATCGCTTCTGTTGGATTCCTCAACATGGCACTTATGCTCGTGAAGAACAGCGACGCAAAAATCAGTTTCAATGCCTTCAAGCTTCCACTGAACACCTATGCCCTCTACATAGCAACAAGCATTGTTTACGGCATCATCACTGTATTAGGAAGCATGTTGTGCATCATTCCGGGCATATTCCTCGCCGTCAGACTGATGTTCGCGCCAATACGAATGATAGAACATCCGGAAGACGGATTCATTGAATCGTTCAAATACAGCTGGAGAGCTACTCAAGGAAACTTCTGGAATTTGTTCCTGCTCGGACTGCTCTCTTTCGTATTCTGCATATTAGGATTCATGGCCTGCTGCATCGGAATATATTTCGCATACGCACTTATAATGTTTATATTTGTGATAGCATATCTTGACACAAAGAACATCATAAGTCCAAATTCAGAATCTGCATCTGAAAACAGCGCTGATTCCGGATACGTGAAGACTTACTAAACAAACTGGTAAACCATAACAAACAATGAGGGAAGGGGGTATGCAGCTTGGCCACAACGCAGCGACAGACACTCCCCTTCCCTCTTTTTCATAAACGGAAATGGACATCAAACATATATTCATAAGCATCACGCTTATAACCTGCAACATAGTCTGCACAATGTCACAAACGCACATAAGAAAACAGGATAAAACAGAATTTGTGTCTGACAGGAACGGCGCAGAACAGATATACAGCGACATCAACAGACTTCCCTACGGAACGAAAACCGTAGTTCTTCAAATCCATGCCGACAAGCCAGGTGACGACTGCACAGACTGCCTGTTCAGCTTTCCGACAGCACACATCAACAACCTTGCCGGCACCATGCCGCGCCACAAACGCTTTGCAGTAACAAAGAAGGAAATCAGCAACGACAGTCTGCCAGGATACATGTTCAACATCGTGAAATACCTGTACGAGCGCAGACCCGGCACACGCATTTTTATAAGCTCCGCAAACGAG
>JAFTTD010000025.1 GCA_017466965.1 Bacteroidaceae bacterium | reverse complement strand
GATTGTCAGGCGAGTTCGGCATATTGTGCATTGTCTTGCAAAAACAAATTCTTTTATGTCTGTAAGTATTGACATGGCTGTTTATTCTTCAAGGCACGATTCTAAATCGCCAATAATTCTATATATGGATTCCATTGTGAAACCTTTGGAAACAGCATACCGCATTAGTTTTGCCTTTATTTCATATTCTGATTTGCCTTTTACTGTACGCCGTTTTCCTTCAATTAGTCTTCTGAGCATTTCATCATTTTCTGTTTCGTCAATTTCTGACTTGGCTTCTTCTATCAGGGCATTGTCAATTCCTTTAATGCGCAACTCCCTTTCTATGCGCATCATTCCCCATCCGTTATAGCGGAATTTGTCGCGAGTGAAGGCTTTTGCATATCTGGATTCATCAATATAGCGTTCTTTAATCAGACGGCTGATTATGTTGTCTTCGCATCCGTATGGAAGCTCCCAGTTTGACATTTTCTTCATCATGTCGGCACGGCAGTATTCAGCAGTGGCGCAAAGAGCGGACAGTTTGTTGAATGCTTCAGATTCGGAGAGTTTCTTCTTTTTCTTTTCCATTGTAAGTGGTGCTTTTAATGCTGAAATGTTCCTTTTACCATACGTTGGTTCCCCATGAAGTCTTTTCTGATTTCCACTTGGGAAAAACCTTTCTTGAGCATCATGTCTGATACTTCTTTTGCGTACATGCGATTTGTTTCAAAGTAAAGAGTGCCTCCGTTGGCAAGCAGGTGAGTAGCCTTTGTTGTAATTTCACGATAAAAGAGCAGCGGATCTGTGTCTGGAACAAAGAGTGCTGTTTCCGGCTCATGCTCTAATACGTTTTTCTCCATATCCTTGCGTTCGCTTTCACATATATAGGGCGGGTTGCTGACAATTGTGCTGTATGCACCTTTCTCTTCTTCCAATAAGTGCGAATCCAAGGCATCTCTTTTAATGAATGTAACCTTTATTCCTAATGTGGCAGCATTTTCTTTTGCTATTTCAAGCGCTTTGTCTGATATATCCCACGCATCAACCTTAGCGTTGCTTACAGACGATGCCAATGCCAAAGCTATGCATCCGCTTCCACTTCCGATGTCAAGGATGTGAGGTGGAGTAACGGGGGATGTGATTCTGTTTGCTGATTTGTTTGAATACTCTTCCTGTATCCATTCAACAAGCTCTTCTGTCTCGGGGCGGGGTATGAGTACGCCTGGCTTGACATTTATTTTGAGTCCGCAGAAGCTTGTGTGTCCTATTACGTATTGCACTGGTTCGCCTTCTGCTATGCGTTTTGTGAATTTTTCAAGCAGAATTGTTTTCTCGTCATCAAGTTCATCGTCCCGTCCCATGAGTACATCCGTGCGACTAAGCGAACATATTTCCTCGAACAGCATAAAACATATAGCCGAGGCTTCACCCTCGGCATACGTTTCGCGCAATATGTCACGCAATTTTCTGTATAAACTCATTCCTTAATTATTTAATAATAAACTCATGCCTGTTTTGCCTTGAACGCCATAGCATATAACTTCATTTGTTTTAGCATGGCAAGCAATCCGTTGCTTCGGGTAGGAGATAGGTGTTCCCTAAGTCCTATGTCCTCTATGAAATGCAGGTCTGCTTCAAGAATCTCTTCAGGAGTATGGTTTGTGAGCACACGTATTAGCAGGCTTACAATGCCTTTCACTATGAGCGCGTCACTTTCTGCCTGGAACTGTATCTTCCCATTGGTGTCCATGTCTGCCTGTAGCCATACTCGGCTTTGGCATCCGTCTATCAGGTTGCTTTCGGTCTTGTACTTTTCTGGCAGTGGCTGTTGGTCGCTCCCTAAGTCAATGAGAAGTTGATACTTGTCCATCCAGTCGTCATAATCGCTGAACTCTTCAATGATTTCCTGTTGTAATTCTTCTATTGTCATGATAAATCTGTTTGCTGATTAATACTATTTTTCGTTGTATATAACCTCAAGCACTGTTTGCCCAACGGCCTTGAGAGTCTGTTTGTTGATATTTTTCAAATTATCGTTCACGGTGTGCCATGTGCTGCAGAATCCTCCGTCTTGCACGTCGCTGCCTATGATGTTGATGCAAGGGATAGCAGCACGGTTCAATGGCAAATGATCATCGGTGATATATCCTCCTTCTTCGTTCACGAAATAGTTTGAATATCCTAATCTTTGGGCTGCAGACCAGACTTTGTCAACGACACTTGGCGCATAGTACATTGAGAATCCTTCTTTGCGGAACCATGTGTTGTTTCCTCCTACCATGTCAAGGAGTATTCCGTAGCGTGCCCTGTATCTTGGGATATGAGGATTCTGTGCCCAATGTTGCGAGCCAAGGCACCATGTGTGTTCGCTGTCTCCTCCATTTTCTGCCCACTGAGGTAGTCCGCTATCTTCTGCGTCAAAGCATATAAGGTCAATGCCTATTTCAAGATTATTCATTTGTATCTGTCGGGCTATTTCGAGTAGTACACCCACTCCGCTGGCTCCGTCATTTGCTCCGTCAATCGGAGTGCGATGATTGTCTAGGTTAGGATCATCGTCAGCCCATGGGCGTGAATCCCAGTGAGCGCACAACAGTATTCTTGCTCCGCTTATTCCGTTATATGTAGCAATAATGTTGCGAGCTTTTACTTTGGTTCCGTCATAAAGTTTAAGGTCTGTATATTGTTCTGTAACCTCGGCTCCGAAACTTTCAAATTTCCTGGCTAAATAGTCTGCGCATTTCTCATGAGCCTCGCTGTTCATTATTCTTGGACCGAAGGCGCACTGTGCTTCAATGTATGCGTATGCGCTGTCTTCGCAGAATTCTGGAACTTCAATGCTTGTATCATTCCCTGTCAGAGTTTGTTCTTTGCTGCTGTTGTTGCAGGAAACGAGTCCTGCAACGCAGACTATTAAAGCGGTCATGGTTTTAGTCATGTTCATATATTTCGATTAAATAAATGCTTGTTAAACGATTGAACTTTAGAGTGTTTTTGTTCCCTTGAATTGCTGTACCTCTTTCATTACTCTAATGAAATTGCCTCCCCAGATTTTTGCTATATCCGATTCGCTGTAGCGTTCCTTGAGCAGGTGGCGTGTGAAATTGATTAGTTCTGAAGCTGATGCGCATCCGGGAACACCTCCGTCACCGTCAAAATCTGTTCCTATGCCAACGTGGTCTATGCCCATGATGTTTACCATGTGGTTCAAATGGTCTATGGCGTCAATTACAGTGGCGTTGCCGTCAGTGCGAAGAAAACCATTGTAAAGAGTGACTTGTGCCACACCTCCATTGCGAGCCAACGCCTTCATCTGCTCATCGGTAAGATTGCGCGGATGATTGCACAATGTTCTTGCCGAAGAGTGGGAACATACAATAGGCGTTCTGCTCACCTCTAAGGCGTTATAGAAGCTTGATTCTGCTGCATGAGAAAGGTCAATGAGCATGCCTGTTCGGTTCATTTCCTTCACTACTTCAACGCCGAACTGGCTAAGACCGCCATGCTCTGAGTTTCCGCGTGCCGAATCACATACGTCGTTGTCACCGTTGTGGCATAGTGTCATATATACAACGCCGCGTTTCCTGAACAATTCCACATTGCGTATGTCCTTTCCAATAGCGTATGCATTCTCTATTCCGAGCATTATAGCCTTTTTGTTTTTATGCTTCAGTCGCAGAATGTCATCGGGAGTATAGGCAATGTCAACAGCTGTGCAGTTTCTTGCCGTCATCTCTTCTATCTGCGACAATATGCGGTTGGCCTTTGCCGTAGCGTTTAGAAGAGATTCCTCGTCGCGCTCCTGCTGCTTCAGATATGCAACCATTATTGTTGCGTCAAGCCTGCCCTCAGTCATCTTGTGAAGATCAACGAGAACATTCTCGTCACGTGAAGCAAAGTCTATATTCTTGTGGAACATCATGGGCGTGTCGCAATGGCTGTCGAGCGTCAGAATGTTCTCATGAATACGTTTGGCATTTTTGAATGAAGCCGCTTCTTCCACTAACCATCTGAACAAAGGTTTGCCCTGTCCGTTGGTGTTCGTTTCATCTGTTTCCGGGCGGAGGCATTCAGGATGCCATTGCACTCCAATAACAGATTTATGTTCTGCCGACTCAATAGCCTCGATGATGCCGTCATCGCTCAATGCGGAAACTCTGAACCCTGGGGCAGGAGTCATCACCGCCTGATGATGAAAAGAGTTTACAGCAATCTGCTCTTTCTTGAAAATGCTGTGAACAACCGTGCCGGGCATGATATTGACATTGTGTGAAGGATAGGAACGGTCTAAATCCTGACTATGCTTCATCAGTTTCCCCTCAGCCTGGCTATATATGTCCTGATACAGCTGTCCGCCAAGTGCAGCCATTATAACCTGGATGCCTTTGCAGATGCCGAGCATTGGAATCTGGCGGTCGTAAGCGAGACGCGCAAGCAACAACTCTTGAACATCGCGTATATGGCATACGGAGTGAAGCTGAACAATGGGAACTTCTCCCAACAGTGGAGGATTAATGTCGCCTCCTCCGCTGAAGATAATACCGTCAAGCCTGTCAAGCAATTCAGTCAATGAGGCTGTGTCCTCATGTGGAGGAATGATTACCGGAATACCACCAGCAAGGAGTACAGATTGGTAGTAGCCTTCGGCAAGAGTGCAGGCACTGTTGTCGTAATTGCCGGTAATGCCTATCATTGGTCTGCTTTCTCTTGTTGAGAATCCCGTGTTTATTCGCCTGTATTCAGCTTTCCAGTCAAATCCGTTCATTTTGTCTTTCTTTGTAATGATTATTGTTTAGGAGCCTGGAGTGTAGAAGATACCATTAGGGGTACTTACCTCACTGTCTTATAACCTAATTTATCCTTTTCTTTTAGGATTCTTAGGGAACCATCCTTTCTTCACTCGCTCTTTTTGCTCAAACAGCTCTTTGATAGTCCAAAAAGAAGAAAAGCCGAATACTCCCAGCAGTGAAGCCCAAAACACATCCTCAATAAACAGGGCAGCACCCGTAGCAACTAATCCTATAACAAGAAACACCCACCATAAGCGGGTGCCAGTATAGTATTCACATTTTATAACTATCGGATGAAACAAACCAATTATGAGAAATGTGCAGACACCAATCAGCAGTCCTTCAAAATGTAAATTCATTTGCTATAAAAATTATTTGTTTGTCTTCTATTGGTTATGAGGAGTATTTAAGTTCTTGAGTTCTTTAATGTAAGAGAATACATAGTAAGTAATACCCAATAATGAGGTTATATGGTTTTGAGGTTTTGAGGTTTTAAGGTAGGCAATCTTTATTCTTAATTCATAATTAAAAACTTAACTCCTCCTTTTTACTCCTCTAATCCAAAGTTGCAAGGT
>JAFTTD010000273.1 GCA_017466965.1 Bacteroidaceae bacterium | reverse complement strand
TAAAAAAGGGAGTTCAGGAGTTCAGACAACACCATAGGGTGGCATTACCTACCTCACAACCTCACAACCTCACAACCTCCAACAGCCTACCTTAAAACCTTATAACCTCATAACCTTATAACCTAAAAAAGGGAGTTCAGCCGTTACCATAGGGTGCTTTCATTGCGAACTTAAAAACTTATAAACTCAAGAACTCAAAAACTAAAACTTATATTCAATAAATGAAACGCTTATTATTACTGCTCATCGCAACAATAAGTCTCGTGGTCCGAGTACAGGCACTGAGCGACAACGCCAAATGGATTGTATGCAAACAGAGTAGCGGCAAGTCGCTGCCTATGCTAAAGAGGACGTTCACTCTTGACGAAAAGCACAAGAATGCTACTTTGCAGGCAACGGCGTTGGGCATTTACGATGTAAAGGTGAATGGACTGTCCGTAAGCGAACATGAGCTGAAACCAGGATGGACAGACTACCGCAAGGAAGTGACCTATCAGACCATGGAAATCGGCAAGTTCCTGAGGAAGGGTGAGAACGAGATATGCGTGCAGCTTAGCAGCGGATGGTGGGCAGGGCTTATCAGCCGTAATGCATACGGACAGAATCAGCCCTTGGCATTCAGGGCTGAAGTGGAATCGGAAGGAGAAACATTGATTGCGACAGACGACTCATGGCTATGCTGCAATGATGGTCCGCTGATGGTTGGCGACATATACCTGGGCGAGACGTATGACTCAAGGCGCACTCCTACGGAATGGTACAAGGCTGAGACATCAGAATCCATACAGACGAAGACAGTGCCTTTCGAAGGTCCGGAGGTAAGAATAAGAGACAAAAAGATGTGGAGGCATCCGCAAAGCACTGTAATCTACAGCAAGACAAAGGATACAGGAACTGAATACGGAGAAATCATTATTGACCGCTCAGTAGGCGACAAACCCTTCATACTGCACAAAGGAGAAACAGCAATTGTGGATATGGGGCAGAACATGGTTGGATGGATATGTTTCGAGGCCAAGGCTGCAAGCGGAACGGAAATAACATTCCAACATGGCGAGATGCTGAACCTCAACGGTGACAAGGCACGACTGGACGACGGACCTGGCGGAAGCGTATGGACGTATAACTTGCGCGAAGCCAAGGCTACACTGAAATATATATTCAAAGGCGAGAAGAATGGCGAAAAATATAGGCCTCACCATACATTCATGGGATTCAGATATGCAAGCATCACTGCTACCGACGATGTAGAGATACGCAAAATAACAGGACAAGTAGTAGGTTCAGAGATTGAAGAATGGGGAGAGTTCAAGTGTTCAGACGAAAGCGTGAACAAGCTGTACCAGAACATCTGGTGGAGCCAGCGAGGCAACTTCCTAAGTGTGCCTACCGACTGCCCGCAGCGTGACGAACGATTGGGATGGACTGGCGACACACAGATATTCTCTCGTACAGCCCTATACCAGTCTGACGCAGCAGACTTCTACAGAAAATGGATGCGCGACATGAGAAACACGCAAAGAGAAGACGGGGCGTATCCTGACATTGCCCCATGGGCAAACTTCTGGGGATTCGGAACTGCCGCATGGGGAGACGCTGGCGTGATTGTGCCATGGAACGTGTATGACATGACAGGCGACAAAACCATTCTGCACGAGAATTATGAGAGCATGACGAGATGGATGGAATGGCTTGCCACACAAAAGGAAACAGTTGACGGAACAACCTATACGCACATAGGAGCCGGAACTGCTACAGGAGACTGGCTTGCATACGACGAGCTTGACCAAAGGTATGTATCTGTAGCATACTATGCATACGTGGCGCAACTGATGGACAGCGCAGCCATGGTGCTCGGAAAAAACGCAGACGCAGTACATTACCGCAATCTCTACAATGAAATCAGAAAAGAATTTCAGCAAAGATACATGAATGAAGACGGCACTCTGAACAAGACTACACAGACGGCATATCTACTGGCGCTCAGGCTCGGACTACTGCCAGAACAGCACAGAAACAAAGCACGCCAGGCACTCAGAAAAAAGATTGAAGACAATGGCTACAGGCTATCTACAGGATTTGTGGGAACAGGCATGCTGAGCACCACTCTGAGCATTCTCGGCATGGACGATCTGGCATACGCACTACTGCTGCAGCGTGACAATCCGTCATGGCTATACAGTGTGGATCAAGGGGCCACAACCATTTGGGAACGCTGGGACTCATACACTCATGAAAGCGGATTCCACAAACATCCGTGGAACATGAACTCGTTCAACCACTACGCCTACGGAGCTGTAGCAGAATGGTTATATGCATACATGTGCGGAGTGCGCCCTGGAAAGCCAGGATTCAGCCACGTTATTCTTGAGCCTCATGCTGACTGCCGCCCTGCCGACCACCCTTCACTCAAGTCACAGCCTCGTATTACATGGGCACGAGCAAAATTCAACACTCCACACGGCACTATTTCCTCTGAATGGAAATTCGTGAAAGACCATTATGAATACAAGTTCCAAATACCAAAGGGAGTGACTTACGAAGTAAACATACCTGGACTGAAAAATGAAGATGTAGTAAAGGTTACAAGGAAATAAGGAGAGTTTTTAAGAAGTTAAGGAGTTAAGAAGTTAAGTTTTTAGTAGTTCAGGAGTTCAGAAGTTCGGGAGTTAAGACTGTACCATAGGGTGGCATAGCAAACTCAAGAACTCAAAAACTTAAAAGGAGTTAAAGCAGAAAATGCCACTGGATGACATTTAATTACTTAACTCCTTTAACTACTTAACTTCTTAACTACTTATATCAAGTTTATCTGCGAGCAATCTCGAAAGCAGAGATTTTATCCTTGTTTTCCAAAAGGAAATCAATATCATCAAGGGCATTCATCAGACAATACTTCTTGTAGCCGTTAAGCTCAAATCTTTCGCTGTTGCCTGTCTCAACGTTTGTCACAGTCTGGTTAAGCACATCAACTCTAACAACAGCCTGCGGATTAGCATTGACTGTATCAAAAAGTTCCTGCTGAAACTCTTTGCTTACAATAACAGGAAGCACAAAACAGTTGAGCAAATTATTGCGATGAATATCTGCAAAGCTGCTGCTTATAACAACTCTCGCTCCATAGCCTGCAATAGCCCATGCAGCATGCTCACGACTTGAGCCTGAACCCCAGTTTTGTCCGCCAATAATAATTTCTCTGACACCCTTGCACGGAGTTTCAGCATATTCAGCCTTGTTCATAACAAAGTCCGCTACAGGATTGCCCTCAGCGTCGAATCGCAAATCGTGCATGAAAGCATCGCCAAAGAACTTAGGGTCACGAGTGGTGCTTGCCAAATAGCGAGCTGGAATGATCAGATCTGTATTGCAATTATCAATCTGAATAGGAATACAGGTTGATTCTATAATGTTGAATTTTTCTTTAGCCATAATCTTTTACAATTTACGAGGGTCAGTTATTACTCCTGTTATAGCAGATGCAGCCACAACGAGAGGTGAAGCAAGAATTGTACGCGCTCCTGGCCCCTGTCGTCCTACAAAATTGCGGTTGCTTGTAGATATTGAAAGTTTGCCAGCAGGCACCTTGTCTGGATTCATGGCAAGGCATGCAGAACATGAAGGAAGACGAAGTTCAAAACCAGCCTCTTCGAGAATCTTGTCAATACCCTCATCAATTATTTGCTGACGAACGAGCCAAGAACCAGGCACAAGCCATGCAACCACATTGTCAGCTTTTTTCTTACCCTTGACAACAGAAGCAAAAGCACGGAAATCCTCAATACGACCATTTGTGCAAGCCCCGAGGAAACAATAGTCAACAGGAGTACCCTCAAGTTTCTGTCCAGGTTCGAACTGCATATATTCAAGCATACTAAGGAATTGGGCACGGTCATTCTCCGCAATGTCATCAAGCGAAGGAATACACTCGTCAATAGCAATTCCTGCCCCAGGATTAGTTCCGTATGTGATGCGCGGAACAATGTCCTCTGCACGGAACGTCACTTCCTTGTCAAAAACTGCATCTTCATCGCTATACAGTTTTTTCCACTCCTCAACAGCCTTGTCCCAAGCCTCGCCCTTAGGTGCATACTCACGCTCTTTGAGGTATTCCACGTAATCTCGTCTGGAGCAATAAGACCTGCACGGCTACCCATCTCTATTGACAGATTTGACAGAGTGAGACGACCTTCCATGCTCATGCTTCTTACAGCAGAGCCAGCATACTCAACAGCATATCCAGTTGCACCGGAAGTTGTCAATTGAGCCATGATATAGAGAGCCACATCTTTTGCTGTAGTATATTCAGGCAACTTGCCTTCTATGTTAATGCGCATAGTCTTAGGCTTGCTCTGAAGAATTGTTTGAGAAGCAAGCACCTGTGCAACCTCACTTGTTCCGATACCCATAGCAATAGCTCCTACAGCACCATGTGTAGAAGTGTGCGAATCGCCACATACAATTGTCATTCCCGGCAATGAAAGAGCCTTCTCTGGACCCACAACATGGATTATGCCATTGTCCTTAGTGCCCATAGAAAAATGCTTTATGCCAAATTCCGCACAATTAGCAGCAAGAGTTTCCACTTGCTTACGTCCCACAGGATCATCAATACGTTCTTGCTGATCGCTTGGAGTGTTATGGTCTGGCATCGCCACTACATGGTCAGGACGGAACACGCAAATCTTTTTGTCGCGCAATGTGTCGAAAGCCTGAGGCGATGTAACCTCATGACAATAAAGGCGGTCAATATAAAGCTGTGTAGGTCCGTCCTCAACTTTCTGCACAACGTGGGCATCCCAAATTTTATCGAAGAGGGTAGCAGCCTCTCTTCTCTGCCCCTCACATGAGAGGGGAGCAGATACCTTATTGTTATTCATAAATATCTTTTCTCTTTTATAATTATTATGCATACAGCACCTCCTTGCCCGCTATGCCTGATGGGGGGCAAGGAGGAACTGGAAGAAGTACCTTTACTTAAACTTGTTTATACAATCAATATACGCTTCTACCGAAGCCGCTATGATGTCAGTGTTTGCTCCAAAGCCATAGTAAACGTGTCCATCATATTCTACTTGCATGTGAACCTTACCCATATCGTCTGAGCCTTTGCTTATAGCCTGGATTGTGAATTCTTTAAGAGTCATGTGGCGGTCTATAATCTTCTTGAGAGCTGTGATTGCCGCATCAACAGGGCCGTTACCGCTGGCGCAAGCTTCGAACTTCTCGCCTGAAATGTTTATTCCAAGGCTCGCAACTGATTTAACTCCTACTCCACTTGTAACCTGGAGGAAATCAAGTTTTATACGATGGTTCTGAGTACGGTCCGCTCCAGCAAGCACCAGTATATCATCATCATTGATATCCTTTTTCTTGTCTGCAAGTTTAAGGAACTCTTCATAAACCTTGTCAAGCTTTTCCTGTTCAAGCTTTACACCGAGCGCGTTCAGACGGCTCTTCAATGCTGCGCGTCCAGAACGAGCTGTAAGAACAATTGAGTTGTCATCAATTCCGACATCATGCGGATCTATGATTTCGTATGTCTGAACATTCTTCAATACACCATCCTGATGAATACCGCTTGAATGTGCAAACGCATTCTTTCCAACAATAGCCTTATTTGGTTGCACAGGCATATTCATAAGACTTGAAACCATACGACTTGTAGGATAGATTTTCTGAGTATTGATATTTGTCTCTATACCAATATGCTTGTGACACTTCAGAATCATCGCTACTTCCTCAAGAGATGTGTTTCCTGCACGTTCGCCAATACCATTGATAGTCACTTCCACCTGGCGAGCACCATTGAGCACACCGCTCATGGTATTAGCTGTAGCCATACCGAGGTCGTTATGGCAATGGGTTGAGATAATAGCATTTTCTATACCGTCAACGTGATCGCAAAGATATTTGATTTTTGCTCCATATTCAGCAGGCAGACAATAACCTGTTGTATCAGGAATGTTCACTACAGTTGCTCCTGCCTTAATTACCGCCTCAACAACTCTTGCCAGATACTCATTTTCCGTACGTCCTGCATCCTCTGCATAAAATTCAACATCGTCAACAAAACGGCGTGCATATTTCACCGCAGCAACAGCACGTTCTATTATTTCCTCACGATTAGAATTGAACTTATACTTAATATGGGAATCGGAAGTGCCGATACCGGTATGGATACGTTTTCTCTTTGCATACTTAAGTGCATCGGCTGCAACTTCAATATCTTTCTGAACAGCACGAGTGAGAGCACAAATAGTAGGCCATGTAACTGCCTTTGAAATCTCTATCACTGAATTGAAATCACCAGGACTCGACACTGGGAATCCTGCTTCTATGACATCAACACCCAATGCTTCAAGTTGTTTTGCCACCTGAATTTTTTCAACTGTATTCAACTGGCAACCTGGCACTTGTTCGCCATCACGAAGTGTTGTGTCAAAAATAAATAATCTGTCGCTCATATTTTATATTTTATTTATGTTTCCTATTTGCATGATCGTCATTCTGCCGTCATGACAAAAAAAGCAGAGCCTTCCTCGTATTTGAGAAAGGCCCTTTATTTTTACACACATCTTTATTTGCAACAATAACAATACACCTCTCTCGCCTACACCTTTCTAAGTCGTAGGGAAGATAGAATTAGTATGTTTGTTATCAATGCTGACATAAAGTTTTCTCTTTTCTATTTTCACGCTACAAAAATACAGTTATTTTACGATTCTGCAAAATAATTCTATCCAAAATCTCTTTTATGCTGATTTTTGACATACAAACAGAACTTAATCATTCCCCATTTATCTGAAAATTACTACTTACTCAGATTCTTCAGAAGCGTCTGTTTATTACTGTAATATAAAAAAGAAAACAGTCGGCCTATAAGCCGGGTTCTGTTCCTGAAAAGGCTCTCGCCAATGTTCAGGCGCCTGTCATTTATCCAGACCTTATGTCGCCATAAGGTTCAAGCGTTCTACCCTCCAGCTTGGGCGGGCAGCCCTCATAGCGCCGGTATACGCGAACTTGCAGCTCCCAAGATGCACAGCCGATATGTCACCATAGCTCTGGTGGGCTCTTACCCCACCTTCTCACCCTTACCCTTGCGGGCGGTTATTTTCTTCTCCGCTACTCAACCCTCGCGGATTGCTTGCCGTTAACAAGTGGGATGCCCTATGCTGCCCGGACTTTCCTCTCGCATTTACTGCCAGCGACAGGCCGTCCGACTGTTTTCGTAGTGCAAAGTTACTACTTTTATTCAAAAAACATAAAGTAAAATTGTGTAAAAATGCTCTGCTGTAATTATAATCGCTGTTAATCCATAATGCTAATGTGTTAAACAATTCCAAAAAGCAAGCTTTTGTAGGACAATAAATTTTGCCACATCAAAAATATGTTATTATTTTGGCATCGAAAAAGTTAAAAACAGAGTTTTAATTAACAAAACAGATAAAATTAATTATGAAACAGACAAGTAAAAAGATTTTCGGAACTTTAGCTACTGTAGCAATACTATCTGGTATAACAGGCGCATTTTCTTTTGCCGCATTGAACAGATGGATTAGCAATGAAAAACAATCTGCTGACAGCGAATTAGCAATAAAAGAGGAAGAGGAGAACCAGCCTCAGCTCATGAGACTATCAAACAGCATAGCAGTACCATCACAGCCTGTAGATCTGACTGACGCAGCAGAAAAAGGATGCAACGCTGTGGTATATATTAAAGTGGTGATGAACGGAAAAACTCGCATGGTGGAATACAGAGACCCATTTGAAGAGTTCTTCGGAGATTTCTTTGGACAAGGAAATGGCGGAATACAGCGCCGACAAGTACAGACACCTAAACGCGAAGCCTCTGGTTCGGGAGTGATTATTTCCGAAGACGGATATATCGTGACAAACAACCATGTTGTTGAGAGCGCAGATGTCATAACTGTAACCCTCAACGACAACCGTGAATTTACAGCAAGAGTAATAGGATGCGACACAGACACAGACCTTGCACTTATTAAGATTGAGGGCCAAAACTTGCCTAACCTCATCATTGGCGACAGCGATGCAGTGAAAGTGGGTGAATGGGTGCTGGCTGTAGGAAACCCGTTCAACCTGACATCTACCGTAACAGCCAGAATCATCAGCGCCAAAGCACGTTCACTCGGAGCAAACCGTGGAGGCATTGAATCATTCATACAGACAGACGCTGCCAT
>JAFTTD010000272.1 GCA_017466965.1 Bacteroidaceae bacterium | reverse complement strand
GTGATAGCATGGAACATATCCCCCGACAATGCCATACAGGGCAACCTGTTCGACGCCATAGACAGAAAAAAGCAAGCCTCATTGGATAAAGCCATAGACGAAATAAACCGCAAAAACGGATACAACACCATAAGGACAGCAATTCAGGACTACAGAAAAAACTGGCATCTGAAAAACGAATACATATCCAAACAATACACCACTAACATTGACGAAGTGATAAAGGTGAAAGCTACGGAATAGAAATTTCATGTGCAACAAATAATATCCTCGTCTTCCTCAATAGCTACAAAACAGAAAAAAGAAACAGTTTCCTATATGCACATGTGGCATTGGGCCGTCATGCTTATTCATTTTTCCTTATATCGCTTTGAATAGGATTTTTAGGTTATTCTTATGGATTGAAAGGACTTTTACTGCTGTAAATTCTTGTAAAAGCTGTCGTCAGAAAAAACTATCTTTGCACTCAAAAAACATAAAAGCTCATGCGCATTAGGTGGTTTCTGATTATATCATGTTTTTTGCTCGTCGCTTGTGAGGGCGTTTTCGATATTCATCCATACGACGTGAACTTCAGCGGACGGACGGACATCAACACTTCAAATGCCGTTATTATAGAAGAGAAATGCAAGGATGACGACACACTGAGGGTGGCTTTCATAAGCGACTCGCACGGATGGTATTCTGAACTGAGCAGAATGGTCGGGAGCTTGAACAGGACTGAGGGCTTGGACTTTGTTGTTCATGCAGGCGACCTGACAGACTGCGGCTCCACTGACGAGTATGTATGGACAAGGGACATTATGGCAGATCTGAAAGTTCCATACGTCTCCATCATCGGCAATCATGATTTTCTCGGTACTGGCGACCAGACTTTCCGCAGGATGTACGGAGAGTTCGACTATTCTTTCATTGCAGGAAGGATTAAATTCGTATGCCTCAACACCAATGCTACAGAATATGACTATTTAGCGGCGGTTCCTAACTTGGACTTCATGGAAGAGGAAGCTACAGCAGACTCTGCCTTGTTTGACCGCACCATTGTATGCATGCATGCCCGTCCGCTATGCGAGCAGTTCAACAATAATGTAGCAAAAGTTTTTCAGCATTATGTCAAGAATTTCCCAGGAATCATGTTCTGCGTCAATGGACATGACCATAAATTAAAGATTGAAGACTTGTATGAAGACGGAATAGTTTATTACGGATTAGACAGTGCTGAGCACAGAAACTATTTGCTGTTCACAATAACAAAGGAGGGGTATGAATATGAGATTGTTCATTTTTAGTTTATTGACGGTTATTGTCGCTGCAAGTTCGCGAGCTTCAGGACTTGACTCGCTGAGTGTGGCAGATTCACTGAAATTCTTCGATAACGAAGGGCTTGAACAGCGCGGGATATACACGCACAAAAGCGTAACATCAGAATATGACCATAGAATCAGGAAGTACAGGAAACATTGGGAAGGATTAATCCCCACACAGGTTATTATACAGAATGCAGGAAACATGGGGTTGCTGTCCGCCGGCATTGGATGGGACTACGGCAAGCATAGCCAATGGGAGACAAATCTGCTGTTCGGTTATCTGCCTGCTTACAAGAGCAACAGGTGGAAGACTACCATGACTATCAAACAAAACTTCATTCCGTGGAG
>JAFTTD010000271.1 GCA_017466965.1 Bacteroidaceae bacterium | reverse complement strand
TCGTCCGTGCTTTATGTGCATACATGCTACATTGCCTTGGAATGGGCCGAGACGGAGTTCGCCGTTTCGCACAATATAGAATCCAACCCAGAAGAAGTTGAATGCTTCCTTGAGTGCTGCAGAGGTATTGGCGTAGATGCTTATTTCGTCGGTTTCGCCTTCAATGAAAGGACGGAACCCGTTCAGGAATTCTTCGTATGCTGCAGCTTTGTCTGCTGTTTGTGAGAGTTTGAAAGTTGGTTCCATATTTATTTCAGATTTTTTCTAATACAATTGTTATGAGGTCGTCTATTTGGTTCTTATATCCGGTGTTGGCTTCCTTTGCTTTTCTGTTTGCTATCACCATGCATACTGTCAGTGCTTTGTGGCCGAGGAGGGCTGAGAGTCCGGCTATGGCAGAACTTTCCATTTCAAAATTGGTGATTCTCTTGCCTTCGTATTCAAAGCTTTCTATCTTTTTGTTCTGCTGAGGGTCGGCAAGCGGTATGCGCAGTTCTCTGCCTTGAGGTCCGTAGAATCCGCCGCAGGCTATGGTTATTCCTTTCACCATTCCTTTTTCAGGCTGATATATGCGGCTGAGCAGTTCACTGCTGTTGCGTATTGCGTATGGTGAGCCTAATCTTGGATGCCAGTTCATGTGAGCCTTGAATGTTTCTTCCATTTTCAGGTCACATACGTTGTCTCTGCCTTCGTAGAAGTTCAGTAGTCCGTCAAAACCTATTGATGTTTCCGAACAAATGAATGTGCCTGTCGGTGTGAACTCTTGAAGTCCGCCGCAAGTGCCTATTCTTACTATTTCGAGTGAGGTGAGTTTTTCTTTCTGTTGCCTTGATTTGAAGTCAATGTTCTTCAGCGCATCAAGTTCGTTGATGACTATGTCGCAGTTGTCACAGCCTATGCCGGTTGAAACGATACTTATTCTCTTTGTTTTATAAATTCCTGTAATGGTGTGGAACTCACGACTTTGCACTTCGTGTTCAATCTTGTCGAAGTGCTTTGCTATTGTAGTGACTCTGTCTTGGTCTCCGCACAGGATTATTTTGTCGGCAAGCTGTTCTGGCGTCAGGTGCAGATGGAAAATGGTGCCGTCCTCGTTGATGATAAGTTCTGATGGTGGAAATGTTTTCATCTTTGTTGTTTGTTTATTTCAGCTTTTTCACTTCCAGGTTTCTTGTTCTTTTCTCTGCTTCCTTCACTTCGTATGTGAGTTCTTCAGCACGTTGTTCCATGTCGAGAATTTGGTTTCTTATCTCTTTGCGCTTCTTGTCGTTACCGGTTGCATATTCATCGCGAAGTTTCTTGAGCTGCTCTTTCAGGCTGGTCAGATTGTTTCTTTTCTCCAGCCATACTTTACATTCCTTCTTTGCTTCTTCCGACTGGAAGTCATCAAGGTTGAAATAAGTGTAAAGGTCGTTTATGACAAGAACAAAGTCGTTCATGCTTACTTTGTTGTTGGTTGTCATGCTGAGCGATATTCTTTGTCTTGCGGCAATTCTTTCCTGGCGGTTGTCGTTAGTCCATGTTTCTTTCACAGCCTCCATGGTTGCAGCCTTTCTTATTGTTTCGTGGTCAATGTTCTCGTAGTCGTAAGTGCGGCGCGATTTGTTCGGTATGAATGTGTAGATGCAGACTTTTCCTTCCGGCTGGTATCTGTCGGAGGCGAACCATCCCACTTCGTTGGCTTCGTCTATGACCATCATGTAATCGTTTGCATATGAGTTGTATGGCAGCCCCATATTGTCAGGCTTGTAGAATCTGTTTCGTTCCGAGTCATATCGTGTTACATACAGGTCGTAGTTTCCAAGTCCTTCTTCCGAGCGTGCTGCAAAATAGAATGAAACTCCGTCTGTTGTCATGAACGGATAGTTCACATCGCAGTTCATGTCTATTCCTGTTAGCTTGGTGGGTGATGACAGTTTACCGTCTTCTTTGTATTGTGAAACAAGCTGCAACTTGCCTTTGCTTCCTGAGCGTATGGCTGTATATTGCATATTGCCTCTTTCTGTTTCAAATACTGTTGTTTCTCCGTTTGCGCTTATGTTTCCCAATTCGTGCGAGAATCTGTAGCCTGAAAGGAACTGTTCCTTGTTCACAACCATGCTGTCGATGATGAACACCTGGTCTGTGCCTTTTAGGTATTGTATTCCCTTGTCGCACATTTCAAGCTGTTTTTCTTGCTCTTCTGTATTGTTGTTGCGCCTTCTCTTCTTTATTTTCTCAATGACAGTCTTCAGGCTTTCCGCCACTTCCTCGTGTCTGAGATACTGAAACTCATGTCCGAGTTCCGTGCTGTCGGTAGTCAACAGAGGATATGTTTTTGCGGAATTATTGTCCTGTGCATGTGCGCATACTGACATCAGTGTTGTCAATAGCATTGCAATATAGAATCTTCTGTTTTTCATTGTTGCCTTACATTTTTATGTTTCTTATGAATCACAAAAATAGTGATTAAAACTCAGACTATATTATATTTTTCTGTTATTTTTTCTAAAGAGAACTAACTTCCAGCTGTTTATGCCGGTTCTAATCCTTTGGATGCGGCAGATTGTCGGTGCGTATGTTTTCCATTGAGTTCCACAGGCTGTATCTGGCTTCAGGGTTGATTTCTTCAAGCGTATGGAACATATCCTCCATAGTTTTTCTTTTGCTTTCGTTCTCGAAGGGGCATTTTGATGTTTGTTCCATGAAGTTCAGTTCTTTTGCAACGGCCTTGATGTCTGCTTCATGAACGAGGCACATGGGGCGTATGATGCTGATGGGGTAGTGCTCCATTCTGATGATAGGGGGCATGGTTGAGAATGCCCCTTCAAAAGTCATGTTCATGAGCAGTGTTGTAAGTATGTCGTCCTGGTGGTGACCGAGTGCAACTTTGTTGAATCCGTTGTTCTGCGCATACTCAAACAGGGCTTTTCTTCTCTCATCG
>JAFTTD010000270.1 GCA_017466965.1 Bacteroidaceae bacterium | reverse complement strand
GTAGTGCCTTTTCGTGCTGCTGCCGGTATGGTGATTGTGGCAGTCTGAATTTCCTTTGAGTCGGTAGGCGCTATTTCACCAATCTTTCTTCCGTTCACAAGGATTGAAGCGTCACTGTCTGCACTTCCCATATACATCAGGCGCAGACTCTTTACGCGCAAGCCCTTTGTCTTCATGCTGTAAGTGAACCATCCGCCTTTGTCTGCTGTGCGCCAGTGCTGCCCATTTGTGTTGCCGTTGTTAGATTTTTCCATCTTCACGAAGTGGTCGCTTTCTGGTTGCTGTTCACCACATACAACCTTGTCGGTAGTGGCTTGTTCGAGTGCTATTCTTTCAGCCTCTCTGCGTGCAGTCTCTTCCTGCTGTGCCTGCCATGCCTGTTGTGACACTACTGGCCAATATACCATATAACGGCATTCATATAATGTGTTGAACGGAACGAGCGTCATTTCCTTGTAGTTTTCAGGAATCAGCCCTGTGAGTTTGAACTGCAGAGGGCGGCTGCTTGTCTTGCTTATCTGCGTCAGAAGGTTGTTCTTGTCGCCTATTATCACCGGCATTTCCTGAATAGGAATCTGTCTGCCCGAGGCAATGTGTCCGCCACGGCTGTCGTCAGCATAAAGTCCGGTCTGTTCCTGTTTGCCTATCTGTGAAGCGAGTACCAGAGGACCATACATGAATGAATAGTTGTCAGACTGGTCTGGCAGCTGAACGGCTCTTATTCCCATAGGCAGCTGCACCGTAAGCATGTCGCCCTTGTTCCATTTGCGAGTTATCTTCAGATAGCCGTTTTCAGCCTTCGCTTCCACTCTGTTGCCATTTACGGCAGGCTTCATCTTGCTTGCTTCTGTCCATTCCGGTATTCTTATGCACATAGAGAACTCTTCCGGTTTCTTAGGCGAAACGATTATGCTCGTATATTCTTCTTCAGGGAAGTGGTTGACTTGCTCAACAACAGTCTTGCCCCATTGCAGAATGGAAGGGATGAAGAGGTTTACATAAAGCGTATTGCTGCCGTTGTGCGAATAAATCATTTCTCCGTAGCGTGCATGGTTCTCCATGCCCGAACCTACGCAGCACCAGAAGCTTGTCTGTGGCTGTGAATAAACTCTGTAGTGTCCTGGACGCATAGGAGTGAAATAAACGAAACCTCCCTGCACGGGGTTGATGGTTGAGAGGATATGGTTGTAGAGCGCACGCTCGTAGAAGTCAAGATACTTGGTGTCACCGCTTGTTTCAAACAGCATCTTCGTGAGTCGGAGCATATTGTAAGTGTTGCACGTTTCCGGTCCTTGCTCGCTTGTAAGCATTGACGAGAAATCGTCTGCAGGATGGAAATGCTCCCTTACACTGTTGCCGCCGATGGTGATAGTGCGGTTCTCAACCACTGTTTTCCAGAAGAACTGTGCTGCCTTGTCCCATTCATTGTTTCCCTCAATGTCGGCTATTCGCTTATAGCCAATGACCTTCGGAATCTGAGTGTTTGCGTGCATGCCTGTCAATCGGTCTTCACCCTTCAGCAGAGGGTCGAGCACCTGTCTGTGCGAGAATCGCTTTGCAAGCTGCAAGAATCGGGAGTCGCCACTGATAGCAGCCGCGTCTGCAAAAGTCTCGTTCAGTCCGCCATGCTCGCTTCCCAGCATTCTTTGCAACTGTTCATCGCTGAGCCCTTTGGTCAGGTCGTACATCCATCCAGTAAGCCCTATGAACATATCCTTCGCAGGTTTGCTTCCTGTGATGAGGTAAGCGTCTCTCAGTCCGGCATAAATCTTGTGGATATTGTAGAGAGGCACCCAACCGTCGTTCAGTCCGAAAGAAGAAGCACGTATGTTGCCTTCTGAAATCTCCTTCCATTTCTTTTTGCCATCCACCACACCGCTGATATATCCGTTGCCGTTGGCATCATAGCAGCGTTTCAGTTCGGAAAGGAAGTATTCAAGTCTTTCTTTTATTTCAGTATTCCCTGTTGAGGCATACATGTATGACAGTGCAGACAGATAATGTCCGCCAATGTGTCCGTCAAGTCCTGTGTTTTCCCAGTTTGTATAATTGGGGGCCTTAGGAGTAAGTCCGGCTTCCTTGAGATAAGGAGCGAGCAGACGGTCAGGATTTATTCCGAGCAGGTAATACATGTCCATATCCTCTGCATGCTTGAATGCGCTTGTGGTCAGATGCACATCCCTTACACTGAAACTTTCCACTTTCGCCGGAATCTGCGCGTTTGCATTCATCGCCAATGCAAGTGTGAATGCAAAACATTTTACGAATTTTGTTCTCATATTAATTGTTTTTGTTTCATAATACTTTTGTTCTAAATGCAAATCTACATAAAATATTTTTATTTGTTGCAATGATTCAGTCCCTTTAGTTGTTAAGTTCATTGTTTTGCAATTGCATTACTGAAAAGTATTAAATTGCGCAAGTACAACCAGATGGTGTTTTGGTTTATAACTTCGCTGTTGACTTTAACTCCTATAGCTTGAGAAGCCGATAACTCCTTTAGCTCTTTCGCAAGTTTCTACTTCCGACCAACTTGAATCAGAAGCGTCATATCTGTTGAAATTCTATTCTAAGTAGAATCTTCTCTTTTCTTCCGTAGTCAGTTTCCTGTCCTTGAATCTTTCTCGGGTTGAGTCTATGAGTTCTTGGAGGGGAGGGTAATCCCAAATTCTTATAGTGAAGTCAAGTGATGCGGAAACAATCTTTGTCCCGTCATGATTGAATGATGCAGAATTGACATAATGTATATGTCCTGTTAGTGGTTCTCCAATTTGTTTTCCTGTTTCCGCATCCCATATTCTTATAGTTTTGTCTGATGATGCAGTAACTATTTTTTTTCCGTCTGGGCTGAATGATGCAGAACGGATAAAGCCTGTATGTCCTGTTAGTGGCTCTCCGATTTGTTTCCCTGTTTCCACATCCCAAATTCTTATAGTGTAGTCCCATGATGGTGAAATAATTTTTTTCCCATCAGGACTGAATGGTACAGAATTGACAAATAGTGTAAACACAGTATGTCCAGTTAGCGGTTCTCCAACCTGTCTTCCTGTTTCCACATCCCAAATTCTTATGGTGTTGTCGTTTGATGCTGATATTATTTTCTTTCCGTCTGGGCTGAAGGATGCAGAATAAACGGTTTCTGTATGTCCCGTTAGTGGTTTCCCGATTTGTTTCCCTGTTTCCGTATCCCAAATTCTTATAGTTTTGTCAGATGATGCCGATACAATTTTCTTCCCGTCAGGACTGAAGGATGCAGAATTAATTTTGTCTGTATGTCCTGTTAATGGTTTTCCAATTTGTTTCCCTATATCCGCATTCCATATTCTTATGGTTCTGTCTTCTGATAATGAAACTATTTTTTCCCCGTCTTGGCTAAATGATGCTGACATGACAATGTCTGTATGTCCTGTTAGCGGTTTTCCGATTTGTTTCCCTGTTTCAGTATCCCATATTCTTATAGTTTTGTCAGATGATGCTGATACAATTTTCTTCCCGTCTGGACTGAATGAAGCCGATTTAACATTATTTGTATGTCCTGTTAGCTGTCTTCCGATTTGTTTCTCTGTTTCCACATCCCATATTTTTATAGTTTTGTCAAGAGAAGCTGTAATGATTCTTTCATTATCAAGCCAACAGAATGCAATAATTGCCATTGTATGATTTCCCTCTGATTTTTCTTTAGCAATGGTATCAATGATTTGTCCATTTGCTCCATCATATACAACTATTTTCTTATCAAATCCAACTGAAACGAATTTGGAGCTATCTGGTGAAAATTTCACAAAGGTAACGAAATTTCCTGAATGTTCTTTTTGCATATGAACATATTTAAATGGAACACCTTCATAAAAGTTGACAAGTCCATCTTCCCCTCCAAGAATAGCCTTATATGGTCTCTTTTTAGTTAAATCTCCAGACAAAAGACTTCTTGAATTGTTAGTAAATTCTCCACAATTTGAATTAGTATCCCAATTAATGCATCTAGCATGAGTTTTTTTGCCATTTCCATAGAAAAATAATTTAGTTCCATCTTCTGTAAATTCCATTCCATTAATTTTTCCTGTCATTGCGTTTTCGATTTTTTTAGTATCAGTGCAATCATCAATGTACCATATGTAAATGTTTCCATGAGTATCAGCTGAAGCTGCTAATTTTCCTTCTGGATGGAAACAAACACATGTTAC
>JAFTTD010000269.1 GCA_017466965.1 Bacteroidaceae bacterium | reverse complement strand
TGGAGCATGGACGAACTTCTCAAAGCCGTATCCGTGAACTTCGAAGGCTACGAGAAGATGAGGCAGTACATAATGAACCGCACTCCATTCTTTGGCAACGACGATGAATATGCCGACACTATTGCAGTGAAAATATACGACGACCTTGTAGATGCTATCAAGGGACATCCAAACACACGCGGAGGCACAACGCAGTTGAACATGCTTTCAACTACATGTCACAACTATTTCGGCAGCGTTTGCTGCGCCACACCTAACGGCCGTCAGGCATTCTTTGCCATTTCAGACGGAACATCACCTGCACACGGCGCTGACACCAACGGCCCAACATCTGTAATCAAATCACTCGGAAAACTCGACCAGACAAAATCCGGAGGAACTCTTCTCAACGTAAGATTCGTTCCTGCTTTGCTTAAGCGCGAAGACGACATAAAGAAGCTGGCATCACTAATCCGTGCATACTTCAAGCTTGGAGGTCACCATATCCAGTTCAACATTGTTGACACCCAAACACTCATCGACGCACAGAATAAGCCTGAAGACTATAAGGACCTTCTTGTCAGAGTGGCTGGATACAGTGACTATTTCAATGACATGACAGAGCAGCTTCAGAACGAAATCATTGCACGAACAGAGAACGAAACATTCTGATTTGCTTCATAGACAGATACATCAACAATGCTGGCAAAGAAGTTCCTTTGCCAGCATCAACAAAAAAAACATCTATTCAGATTCATGAGTCTCATATTCGACATAAAGCGATTTGCCATAAATGATGGCCCTGGAATAAGGGTTACCCTTTTCATGAAAGGTTGCCCATTAAGATGCATCTGGTGCCATAATCCGGAAGGTCTGGAGCCCGTTAAACAAAAAATGTATATAAAGAAGAAGTGCATCGGATGCAAGTCTTGCATTGAGGTATGTCCGCAGAATGCTCTTATGCTCACTCCCGACGGCATTAAGCCTACGTCCAACGAATGCATACTATGCGGTAAATGTACTGACGAATGTCCTACCCTCGCCTTGGAAATGGCAGGCAAGGAATACGACATGGCAGAACTTATGAATATCGTAGAAAAGGAACGGCTTGTGATAGAGGAAAGCGGAGGCGGTGTGACAATTTGTGGAGGCGAACCACTTATGCATCCTGACTATCTGATAGAACTTCTCAGCGAACTCGGCAAAAGAGGATTCCATCGTACCATTGACACAACACTGTTTGCTTCAGAAGCTACCATAATGAAAATAATGCCTCACGCAGACTTGTTCCTCGTTGACATGAAGCATTTCAATAACGAAGCCCACAAGAAATATACAGGAGTTGGCAATGAACAGATTCTTAAGAATATCAGAACCATTTCAGAGAATGGCGCAAATTTCTGGATACGAATTCCGCTTATAGAAGGAGTAAATGCAGACGAAGAAAACATCTGCAAATGCGCAGACTTCATAGCCTCACTTCCTAAAAAGCCTGAGATTGTCAACATTCTGCCGTATCACGACATTGGCATAAGCAAGCACAGCCGTCTTGGAACATCATACAATCCGGAAGCCATCACAATGGACAC
>JAFTTD010000268.1 GCA_017466965.1 Bacteroidaceae bacterium | reverse complement strand
TTATTTTAACTCGTATGTGCTCGCCTTCTATGCTTTCAATGAAACCTTCGTGGTCAATTTTGCCCTTCATTATTTTGTTTAGATTTGTTAGTGTATAACTCTGCAAATTTAATATAAAAATATTAAAGAAGAAAAGAGTAATGTGAATATTTGTTGTTTTGTGTTGTATTTGTCGTGTACATTGGCTTTTTGGGGGGCTACAAGTGCATTTGTCCTTTTGGTAGTGTTGTTTGCTTTTACTCTGTTTGCTATTTTATCTTTGGGGGTTGCATCGCTCTGCTGTCATGTCTCTTGTGTGAGTGGTTTTCCAAATTCCGTTTAATCCGTTTGAAGGATTTGAATGACGATTTGGAATTAAATGGTTGAGTAGCTCATAGGTTGGCGGATTAAGGGATTATTTTCTTCTTCTTCTTCTTCTTGGTGCCTTAATTGCTGCTTTTTTGTTCCGTTTTTGTTTCATTTATAGATTCTTTGCTTTATAAAAGTTAAATTAATGTATGAAAATGGAAAAATAAGTTCATAACATTTGTGGAGTGAAAAAAAATATATACCTTTGCACCAATTGTCACGAGTTGACAGTATTTCAAATCATTTATTAACTAAAAATTACATTATTAAGGAATGGCAACTAGAATTAGATTGCAACGTCACGGACGCAAGAACTATGCATTCTATGCAATTGTAATTGCGCACGCACAAGCACCACGAGATGGTCGCTTCATTGAGAAGGTGGGAACATACAACCCTAACACTAATCCTTCTACAATTGATTTGAATTTTGATCGCGCTTTGTATTGGCTTCTTTGCGGAGCACAGCCTACAGAGACTGTACGCAAAATCCTTTCAAAGGAAGGTGTTTATTTGAAGAAGCACTTGCTTGGTGGAGTTAAGAAAGGCGCATTTGATGAGGCTACAGCTGAAGCTAAGTTCAATGCATGGAAAGCTGACAAGGCTAATAAGGCAACTGCTTTAGAGCAGAAGAAAGCTGCTGAAAAGAAGGCTGCTCTTGCTGATCGTCTTGCTGCTGAGAAGAAGGTGAATGAAGCTATTGCTGCTAAGGTTGCTGAAAAGAAGGCAGCTGCAGTTGCAGCGCAGGCAGAAGCAGAGGCTGCACCAGCAGAGGAGGTTACAGAGGCTTAATATTATTTAGCTGACTGGCTGCTACTCTGTTTGTAGTGTAGGCTTGTAGTCAATGGACCGTTGTTTACCGGATGTTAGTAAAGGTCCTAAGTCAAAAAATTAATTATTGAAAAATTATGTCAAAGATTTGTCAGATTACAGGAAAAAAGTCAATGGTAGGAAACAATGTTTCTCACTCATTGCGCAGAACTAAGAGACGTTTTAATGTCAATTTGTTCACTAAAAGATTCTACTATGTAGAAGAAGATTGTTGGATTGTATTGAAGGTTAGTGCTGCTGGACTTCGTATAATTAACAGAATAGGTCTTGATGCTGCACTTAAGCAGGCTGTGGCAAAGGGATTTTGCGATTGGAAAGATATCCAGGTAATAGCTTAATAAATAAAAGGAGATAACAAAATGGCAAAGAAAGCTAAAGGTAACAGAATACAGGTAATCCTTGAATGTACAGAAATGAAGGATAGCGGTATGCCTGGAACATCACGTTATATAACAACAAAGAACCGCAAGAATACTCCAGACAGAATGGAGCTTAAGAAGTATAACCCAATCCTTAGAAAGGTAACTATCCACAAGGAGATTAAATAATTTTAGACTATGGCAAAGAAAACAGTTGCAACTCTCCAGGTAAAAGACAGCCGTTCTTTTACAAAGGTTATCAGAATGTATAAGTCTCCAAAGACAGGAGGATATGCTTTTGACGAAAAGATGGTGTTGGCTGATGAAGTTAAAGACTATCTTAAGAAGTAAAACGTAAATATTATTATTTATTGATAGTATGCCTTTCCCGAATTTATTGGGAAAGGCTTTATTTATTAAAGTTAAAATGCTATCTTTGCATAAGCTACAAAAATTATTATAATAAACGTATTTATATGGGATTCTTTGACTTTTTTTCAAAGCACAAGAAAGAAACGCTTGACAACGGATTAGCAAAAACAAAGGAAAGCATGTTCAGTAAGATAGCGAGAGCTGTCGCAGGAAAATCTAAAGTTGATGATGAGGTACTGGATAATTTAGAGGAGATATTGATAACTTCTGATGTGGGAGTTGATACAACATTAGAAATTATTAATCGTATAGAGCAAAGAGTTGCACGCGATAAATATGTTAATACGTCTGAGTTGAATTCTATTCTTCGTGATGAAATAGCATCCCTCCTTATTGATAACAATTCGGATGATACCGATGGGTTCAAAATAAAAGAAGGAAGAAAACCTTATGTTATTCTTGTAGTAGGTGTTAATGGAGTTGGAAAGACTACTACTATAGGTAAATTAGCTTACCAATTTAAGCGTGATGGCTACAGTGTTTGTCTTGGCGCTGCAGATACATTCCGTGCGGCTGCTGTGGAACAATTATGTATATGGGGAGAAAGGGTAGGTGTGCCTGTTGTTAAACAACAGATGGGCGCTGATCCTGCATCTGTGGCTTTTGATACAGTAAGTTCTGCTGTAGCAAATAATACTGACGTTGTAATAATAGATACGGCAGGAAGATTGCACAATAAGATAGGATTGATGAATGAGCTTACAAAAATCAGAAATGTTGTAAGTAAAATCGTTCCAGGAACTCCTGATGAAGTCCTTCTTGTGTTGGATGGTTCTACTGGTCAGAATGCCTTTGAACAGGCTAAGCAGTTTACTAAGGCTACTGAAGTCACTTCTATGGCTATAACCAAGTTGGATGGTACAGCTAAGGGTGGTGTTGTTATAGGTATATCACAACAATTCAAAATTCCGGTTAAATATATTGGTTTGGGAGAAGGTATGGAAGATTTGCAGCCTTTTAACAGACGGGCATTTGTAAATTCGCTTTTTGGAGATTCAGAACTTAAATAGTATTGATTTCAAATAAGTTCTATTTTTAAAGTTTTATATATGCTTAAAAATACTGTTGATATTATTACGCTTGGATGCTCTAAGAATTTGGTTGATTCAGAGAGACTTATATTCCAATTTAAGAAAGCAGGCTATAAGGTTACTCATGATGCGGTTAATCCACGAGGTGAGATTGCTGTTATCAACACGTGCGGATTTATTGGAGATGCAAAGGAGGAGTCTATTAACATGATACTGAGCTTCTGCCAAGCTAAAGAGGATGGTAAACTTAATAAGCTATATGTTATGGGGTGCC
>JAFTTD010000267.1 GCA_017466965.1 Bacteroidaceae bacterium | reverse complement strand
GAGCAGGAATACGGGCTTCACATAGTTTTCCTCAAGGTATTTGCCGTATTCAAGCAGTGGCGCTACGCCTACGCCTCCGCCTACGAGGAGTACTTTCTCGTCGCTTTCGCTTGCTGGCGAGAATCCGTTTCCGAGTGGGAAGACGAGGTTCAGCGTGTCGCCTTCCTTTAGTCTTGCCAATGCCTTTGTTCCTTCTCCGATGGTCTGTATCAGCAGCCACAGCTGGTTTTTCTCTCTGTCAACGTAGTTGATTGAAATCGGACGGCGCAGAAATGTGTTCTGGCTTCCTTCCACTTTCACTTCCACGAATTGTCCGGGTTGTATCTCGGGCAGTGGCTCGCTGTCGGTAAGTTTCAGCAGGACGTAGCGGGGGTGGGGGAATGTTGCTTCCGCTACAGTGAGGTCCTTGATGTACTTTTTCATTATATTATTGTTTTTGTTATGTTTTTATGTTGTTCCAATGTTTTATTGCTAATTGTTCCGGTGTTTTGCTGCTGGTTTTTCCAAAGTTTTGCTGCTGGTTGTTCCAGGTTTTTTCCGGTTGTTTCAGAGTTTTGCTGTTGGTTGTTCCAAGCCTGTTTTGTCAGATGCCCCATGCTCCGGGACGACATTCTGCTTCTATCTTGTTTTCAATGTTGTCGTCGAGTGCGGGATAGAAGTCTATGCCTGTGATTTTTTCCACTTCGTCAACGCTCATGGCGTATTCGCGTATGTCTTTGTTTGTGCTTGAGTTCGGGAATATGAATCCGAGTGCCTTTGGCTTGTGTCCCATCATCAGTATGACTTTGTAGAATCTGTCGGGAACGCTTATTCTGATGTCCTTTCGGTTGCCTATCTTCTTGCTGTCCTTTTTGTCGAAGATTGGTCCGCAGGCTATGTAGAGGTCGCTGTAGTCTTTTACCCACTGTCGGCACAGCTCTTCAAGTTCTTTCCAGTCGCCTGAGTTGAGGTTTCCGTTCTGCGGACAGATGTTTGTCATGAGGAATGATTCTTCCATCATGTATTCGTTGCTCTTGCAGTCGCCTGCCGGGCACATGTGTCCGCGGTCGTATCCCGAGCGTGTGTAGTCGGTTGTTTCCACCTGTCTCTTTTTGTTTATTCTTGCGTCAGGCAGGAAGTTGTTTGTTCTTTTGGCTTTGCCGTATATTCTTTCTTTCGTGAGCTTCCATGCTACGTAGTTCGGGCACAGTGTGGCTGTGTTGTATGAGATGGTGAATGCTGTTGCGTTTATTATCTTTTCGTCTTTCTTCTCTGTCAGCTTTGGCTTTTCTATCTGTATGTTCTCTGGTTCGGCTTCTGCTTCTGTGGCTTTTGTTTCTGCGCTAATGTCTTTTTTGCCGTTGTCGCTGTTTGGCTTGCTTTCGTCTTTGCTTGTTCCGAAGTCAACTTCTTTTCCTGCGTGAAGCCATTCTGTTATTGCGCTCATGGTTTTTCCGCTGCCTTCCGACAGGCTGCTTATGTAGTTCCATAGGCTGCTCCATCCTAACATTACTGCTATGATGACTATTGACATATACAGATAGTATGTGGGTTTTCTGCTGTTGTTTTTCTTTCTTCTTGCCATTATGTTTTGTTTGTTCTTTATGCTTTAGTATAATCTTTTTGCAAAATTAAGAAAAACATTTGTTTAATGGTTGCAAAGTGTTGCACAAAAATACTAACTTTGCAGTGTGGAAGGGATTTGGATTAGGTTAATTGCCTTTTCCTGTAGTTCGGTGCCGGTTATTCAGGTACTGTCTGCCGAATTGGCTCAGTTGGTAGAGCAACGCATTCGTAATGCGTAGGTCGGGGGTTCGAGTCCCCCATTCGGCTCAAAAGCACTGATTTGCTGTCACGCCTACCGGCGCACAGTCTGATACTGAGGTGTGTTGGTTGTGACAGTGAGTTAGGCCGTTTTTTTAATTTTCATGAATTAGCAGGTGCTTGCTTGTGGTAAGTAGGCACCTGTTCTTTTTTATTTGTTTCCTTCTGTGGGGGTATTTGTTTCCTTCTGTGGGATTATTAGTTTCCTTCTGTAGGATTATTTGTTTCCTTCTGTCGTATTGTTTATTTTCTTTTGTCGGGGTGCAGATATTGGCCTTTGCCCTTGGTGAATATTCCGTAGTGTATTGCGTTGGTTGGGCATGTGTGGTAGCATCTGAGGCATCCGGCACAGTTGTTGCCCCATTGGGGCTTGCGGTTCTTTCCGAGGCTTATGTTGTGCATTGGGCATGTTTTCTGGCATTTGCCGCATCCGGTGCATTTACCGTTGGTCTTGAATGGAGTGGGCGACATGAACAGGCCGTTGAATATGGGGCGCACTATGCTGGTTTTTGCCCATGCCATTGCTCCCGGTATGAGATGCTCGCCTTGCTTGCGTGTGGCTACTGCGCTGATGATTTCTTCCATGAGGGTTTCTGCCTCGCGCAGTTTCTTCTGCTCTTTGTCTTTTGGGTCGGTATTGAATCCTGGCAGTGAGATGTAGGCTTCTGGCATCTTGATGTCGTAGCACAGATGGCAGTGCCACTGGTGTGTGGCTATTGCTTTGCGGAATATGCGGTCGGTCTGTCCGGTGTCGTCTCCGCAGGTGCATACGTAGTACAGGTAGCTGACGTTTGATATTCTGCACTGCTCTATGAACTTTTCTATGAACTGTGGCACTCCCCATCCGTAGCATGGGAATACGAATCCGAGCGGCTCGCCGTTCTCCAGCTCGTATGTCATGGGTGTGTTCATTTCGTCGGGTATGAACAGGAGTTTTTCACCCAATCCTTCGGCAAGCCTTCTTGCTGTCCATTCAGAGTTTCCTGTTCCTGAAAAATAGAATATCATGGTCTATAGCCATTTTTTGCGTTTGAAGAACATCCACGACAGCACTGTGGTGATTATTGAGGCTCCTATTGCTACGGGGAATCCCCACCATGTGTCTTCCATGCCGTTGATGAGGTTCATTCCGAATAGGCTGGCTATGAGGGTAGGGAACATGATGAGCATGTTGAGCGAAGTGAGCAGACGCATCACCGTGTTCATGTTGTTGTTGATGATGTTGGCGTATGTGTCCATTGTGGAATTGAGGATGTTGCTGTATATGGCTGTGGTTTCGCGTGCCTGGTTCATCTCGATGTTCACGTCTTCAATAAGCTCTGCGTCGAGTTCGTCCACCGGCAGGCGGTATTTCAGCTTGGAGAGCAGTGTTTCGTTACCTCGTATGGAGGTGGCGAAGTATGTCAGGCTGTCTTGCAGGCGCGAAAGGCTTCTGAGGTCCTTGTTGTCAATCTGGCGGTCAAGGTTGCGCTTAGCCTTTTCAATGATGCTGTTCACTTGCTTGAGGTACTTCAGATACCATACTGACGCTGAGAGGAAGAGTCGGAACACGAGGTCGGCTGCATCGGCAAATCCTTCGGCGCGCCTCATCTGATGGTTCACGAAGTCCATCATCATTCTTGCCTCCTGGTTGCAGATGGTGATTATCTTGTCGTTCTTTATGACAATACCGAGCGGTATCGTGGTGTATGGGGCTCTTGATGAAACGCTCTTCAGGTGCGGAATGCGGAGGATAATCATCAGCCATCCTTCGTCGTAGTCATAGCGTGCCCTCTCGTCCGTATCGGCTACGTCGGCAAGGAAATAGTCGGGCATCTGGAGTGTTTCCTCCAGGAACTTCACATCATCTTCTGCGGGGCATGTCACCTGTATCCAGCATCCGGGCTGCCAAGAGTCCATCTGCTTCAGTCCGCCATTAAAATTCCAGAATGTTCGCATCGTCTCTGAATCTTTACTTGTTAAACATGAATAAAAAAATAGTGGGTAAAGATTCCGACTCTGCCTTTGCGGTGTGAGTGAACCTTTATCCTACAATTGCGTTACTATTCGCCGGATAATCGTCCATTTTCTTTGTTTTTTTTGATTTTTCGGCTGCAAAGATATGGATTTTCAGTTTTATCTGCAAAAAAGAACTGATTTTTAAGACTGTCAAAATGTTCATTTATGCAATTTTACGGTAAAACACTGTGCCGTAAGCATGAAAACAGTGCTGTGGAGATAAAACTGCAGTGCTGTGGAAATATAACTGCAGTGCTGTGGAAATTCATTTCCTGTGCTCTGGAGATGTAACTGCGGTGCGTCGCAAACGATGTCAGATTATGTGCAACAATATAATCCAGGACGCTGGCGTAATGCCGATGTCGTCCTGGATTAAATTATAATGACTTTTGTTAAGGCTGGCTAAGTGGATTGCCGGCGAATTTTCGGATTCTCGCCTGATTCTTTAGCCTGTCAGCCTTTCTTTTGTGTGCTTCTTTGTTTCACTCGTTTCCTAATCTCAGCCTTGTGCTTGGCAGAGCCTGAGTTGTGCGAGCCTGTGTGGTAAGCCTTCTTTCGTGCTTTTGTCTTTACGCCGCCCTTTTTGTCATCGCTCTTTTTAGCACCTCCGAAATTTATGCCGTTCATTATGGCGTACATTATTTCGTTGTCTGTTGCCATTTGTCTTCTGGTTGATTTTTGGAAGTTTGTAAACGAACAGCTAATCAATGGTGGAACAGACGTATGCCTGTGAATGACATGGCTATACCGTACTTGTCGCAAGTGTCGATGACATGGTCGTCGCGCACTGAGCCTCCTGCCTGTGCTATGTATTCAACTCCGCTCTTGTGGGCACGCTCAATGTTGTCGCCGAACGGGAAGAATGCGTCGCTTCCGAGGCATACTCCCTTGTTCTGTGCAATCCATGCCTTCTTCTCTTCTGCTGTGAGCGGTTCTGGCTTTTCTGTGAAGAACTGCTGCCATACGCCTTCGCGTAGCACGTCCTCATACTCGTCGCCTATATACACGTCGATGGTGTTGTCGCGGTCAGCTCTGCGTATGCCTTGCTTGAAAGGCAGGTTCATCACCTTCGGACACTGGCGCATCCACCAGATGTCGGCCTTGTTTCCAGCCAGACGGGTGCAGTGGATACGGCTTTGCTGTCCGGCTCCGATGCCTATGGCCTGTCCGTCCTTCACGTAGCATACTGAGTTTGACTGAGTGTATTTCAGTGTTATAAGTGCAACCTTCAAGTCGCGCTTAGCCTCTTCAGGGAAGTTCTTGTTGGCTGTAGGTATGTTCTCGAACAGATTGTCGCCTGAAAGGTCAATTTCGTTGCGTCCCTGCTCGAATGTGATGCCGAACACCTGCTTGCTTTCCACCGGTGCCGGCTTGTACTGAGGGTCAATCTGAATCACATTGTAAGTGCCGTTTCTCTTCTCGCGCAGTATCTGCAGAGCCTCAGGCGTGAATCCCGGAGCAATGACTCCGTCGCTCACTTCGCGCTTGATGAGCAGCGCTGTAACTTCGTCGCAAGTGTCGCTCAGTGCAATGAAGTCTCCGTATGAAGACATTCTGTCCGCGCCTCTTGCCCTGGCGTAAGCCGTTGCTATCGGGCTGAGCGGCAGCTTTATGTCGTCAACGAAGTATATCTTCTTCAGTGTGTCGCTCATAGGGGCGCCTACAGCTGCTCCTGCAGGGCTTACATGCTTGAACGAAGCAGCTGCCGGCATGCCTGTAGCCTCCTTCAGCTCCTTAACCAACTGCCAGCTGTTGAAAGCGTCGAGCAGGTTGATGTATCCCGGACGTCCGCTGAGAACCTGGATAGGAAGTTCGCCTTCCTGAACATATATTCTTGAAGGCTTCTGGTTAGGGTTGCACCCATACTTCAATTCTAATTCTTTCATCCTCGATTGTTTAGAGTTGTTTTTATTCTGTATATTAGTATTTCTATTACATTGCAAAGATACAACAAAGAAACGAAAGTGTATGCAAAACGGGGAAAGAATGTTGTCTGTTAGCGATTTAACCTCGTTTGCCAATATGTTGCAGTACCATCAAATGGCATGGAATGACAAACTTTAGGTTTGTGCTCTTTTGAACACAGCAAGG
>JAFTTD010000266.1 GCA_017466965.1 Bacteroidaceae bacterium | reverse complement strand
TGTAAGGATTATAAATAAATCTCATCATGCCCTTCCTGCTTATTCTACACCGCTTTCTGCAGGCATGGACTTAAGGGCTAATCTTGACGAACCTATCACAATAGCTCCACTGCAGAGAGTGCTTGTTCCTACTGGGCTTTTTATGGCTTTGCCTGCTGGTTATGAGGCCCAAGTTCGCCCTCGAAGCGGATTGGCGATAAAGAAAGGTATAACTGTTCTGAATTCTCCAGGAACAGTGGATGCTGATTATAGAGGCGAGGTATGTGTCATTCTTGTCAATCTGTCGTCTGAACCATTTGTTGTGAACGACGGTGAACGCATAGCGCAAATGGTTATTGCAAAACATGAAACTGTAGAGTGGACATTGGTAGAAACGCTTGATGAGACAGAACGGGGTGCAGGAGGATTCGGACATTCAGGAACAAAATGAAAAAAAACGGGTTTATATTTGTTTGTCAGGTATTAATATGCCTTTGGATGTTGTTCGCATCTAAGGGCACAGACCTTTATGCTAAAGAGTCAGCTGTTGCAGATACGGTTGATTACGAAACAGCTCGTAAGCTGGAGTATTTCTTTCTTGAAGCTAACCGTCAGGTGCAGTTAGGCAATAATGATGCCGCATTTGAACTTCTGAATTATTGTTTCGAACTGAATCAGAATGCAGCAATCATTAACTATGAACTGTCTTCAAGATGGCTTTATCTTAAGCAAGAGGACAAAGCTGAAGAATATCTCAAGCGGGCAATAAGACTTTCGCCTGATAATTATTGGTATAAGAACTCTCTTGTGCAGTATCTTGATTTTCGCCAGCGTACAGATGAAACCATTGAACTGCTGGAAGAAATGTCAGAGCAGTTCCCTGAGAAAACGCAGTTGCTTCTCATGCTTATGGAGCAATACTCGAGAAAAGAAGACTTTAAGAGCGTCATAGATGTACTTAACAGAGTAGAGGTGAAAGAAGGGAAAAGCGAACAGCTCAGCATGGAAAAATTCAAAATTTATGTTGAGATGGACGATGTTGATAGAGCTTTTAAGGAGATAAACGACCTGGCAGAGGAATATCCTAATGATTTGCGCTATAGGGTTTTGATAGGCGATTTATATCTGAAAATAGATGAATATGGCAAGGCTTATGACGTTTACAAGACTGTGGAAAGCATTGATTCTACAAATGTCAATGTGCAGCTTTCTCTTGTTTCATATTATGAATATGTCAAAGACACCATAAATTATAATAAGGCGATTGAAAGGCTTGTGACGAATGTTAATATGGACTCAAGCACTAGGCTTTCAATAATGAATATGCTTGTGCGCAATGATCTACAGACACAAAGTGATTCAACGAAGATGTTGTCTCTGTTTGATAAAATTTTGTCTCTGCCTCAAGCAGATGTAGCAATGATGGAGCTATGTGCGCGTTACATGGTTACACTCGATGTCCCAAAGCATCGCATTATTCCGGTTCTTGAAGGAATGTTGCAGATAAATCCTGAAAACGAACTTGCACGCAATCAGTTGCTTAACTACGCAATAGAAGATAATGATGATAAGGCTATTATCAATATATGCAAGCCGGCAGTAGATTATTCTGCGTCCAATCCGATATATTACTATTTTCTTGGAGTGGCATACTATCAGCAAGACAGTCTTCAACTCTCTATGAACGTATTTCAGAAAGCCTTGCAGAAAGTAACAAAGGATACCGATTTGAATTTGATTACCAACATATATTCAATTCTTGGCGATTTGTACCATGATTTTGGCTATAACGATAAGGCTTATGAAGCTTATGACTCTTGCCTTATATATAAGCCTGAGGACGCTATGGTGCTTAATAATTATGCATATTTTCTGTCTTTGGACAAGAAAGATTTGGAACGTGCGGAGGAAATGAGTGCAAAGTCTCTTAAGTTAGAACCGGATAATCCTACATATCTTGATACATACGCATGGATTCTTTTTCAGCAGAAGCGTTATGCCGAAGCTCAGGTTTATATAGACAGTGTGCTTGTACTTTTAGGTGATAGCCTTACTGCTGATGATGCAAATTTGTTGGAACATGCCGGGGATATTTATTATAAGGCAGGAAATAAATCACGAGCTTTGGATTTGTGGAAACAGGCATTGGAACTGTCCGGCGACAAACCTTCCGAAGCGCTTGAACAGAAAGTAAGAAAAAGGAAATACATAGAATGAATTTTAAATCCACAATAAAGACTACAGCCTGTATTGTGCTGTTCTCATCCATAATCTTCTTTATGGGCTCATGTGGCACGTCTAAAAAAACGGCAGAACCATCATTTGATGCCTCTATGCCTGTTGTGCCGGCTGAACATTTCGCCCTTGTGCAGAATAATTTTTCTCAGGAAAAGAATCTTGTGTCAAAAGTTAATTTTACTTTGGTTGTAAATGGAAAATCCCTTTCTACAAACGGTACACTGAAGATGAGAAAAGACGATGTCATACAACTGTCGCTTGTTGACCCCGTACTTGGAATGATGGAACTCGGGCGTTTGGAATTTACTCCTACCAAGGTGCTTTTGGTTGACCGCATGAATAAGCAGTATATAGATGTTCCTTATTCTGAATTGGATTTTCTGAAGAAGGCAAATGTGGATTTTAATTCTCTTCAGTCTTTGTTTTGGAATGAAGTGTTCGAGCCAGGCAATCCGTCTCCAAAGGCTTCTTCGTTCAAATATAGAAGTACTGACAATTCATTGGTAAGCATGAATTATACGGATAAGATGCTTGCCTATAGTTTTGAAACAGAACGCGCGACGGGGGAATTGCTCAAATCAACAATAATCAGTACTGATAGGGGTAACTACCAGCTTGAATTTGATTATTCTGATTTTACGGATTTTGAAAAAGGCAGATTCCCGAAGAATCTCGTTCTCACTTTCTCTGATGGTATTCAGCAGATGTCTTTGTCGTTTAATCTTGGTTCAATACGCAACTCATCCGAATGGGTGACACGAACAACTGTGTCAAGCAAGTATAAGAAAGCCGATGTTGAAACCATATTCAAAAAATTAGTAAAATGAAACGATTTCTCATCATATTCCTCTCTGTGCTGACCTTGATGCCCGTTTATTCGCAGAAAAAGAAGACCACAACGATGAAACGGACAAAGACTACTGTTGTAGATAAGAAGACGCAGCTGTAAAATCAGGCTTCTGCCGCACAGTCTAAGCGTAAGCAGTCGCAAGAGCGTGCCCGGCAGCTTCAGCGTTCTGTAAAGGAAAGCCTTGACAGTGTGTTGATACTTGATAATAACATAGGAAAACAAAGGGTTATTGTTGATTCTTTGCAGAAAGAAATACGTTCCCTGAATTCTCAGGTAACCAAACTGAATCGTGAGCTTAAGCAATTGCAGAAGGAACTTGAGGACAGAAAGTCCAAATATGCAAATTCACTTGTACGTTTAAGACGTCATCGTACTGTGCAGCAGAAACTTGCCTTTATTTTTTCTGCTGATAACTTTGAACAGATATTTCGCCGAATGCGCTATCTTCAAGAGTACTCCACTTACCAGCAGGCGCAAGGCAAGATGCTGGCTGAAAAGCAACTTGAAGTGAAGACTAAACAGCATGAGATTCTGCAGATGAAATCAAAAGTTCAGAAACGGCTTAACTCTGTGGAGAAGCACAAGAAAGAACTTGAATCCATGCGCAAAAGAAGCAAGGATAAAATCAATTATCTGAACAAGAACCTTTCTACTGTAAACAAACAGATAAGTGATTTGCAGAAACAGGAAAAAGCTCTTAACGACCAGATAGACCGTATTATTCAGGAAGAGATAGAGGCTGCACGCAAGAAGGCTGAGGCTGAAAGAAAAGAAAAAGAGCGCAAGCTTGCAGAAGCTAAAGCAGCTAAGGAAAAAGCTCTTGCAGAGCAGAAAAAGGCAAAGAGCTCGGCAGAGAAAAAGGCGGCGCAGAAGAAAGTTGAGGAAGCTGAGAAATCTGTTAAAGAGGCACAGAAGAGAGTAGGTGAGAAGATTGATGTATGGGAATCAGATGCTTCAGACCTAAAACTCTCGTCAAACTTTGCATCTAACAAAGGCCGTCTGCCAATGCCTATAACAGGCAAGTATTCCATCGTTGGACATTACGGACGTTATACGGTTCAAGGCCTTCGCAATGTGCAACTCGACAACAAGGGAATAGATATTCGTGGCCAGCAAGGAGCAAAAGCACGTTCGGTGTTCAATGGTGAAGTTTCATCAGTGTTCCAGTATGGTGGGCGATATATTATAATGGTAAGGCATGGAAGCTACATCTCTGTATATTCGGGCCTTACTCATGTGAGTGTAAAGAAAAACCAGAAGGTTTCAACAGGACAGGCGCTCGGAACAGTAGGTAAAAATTCGGATGGCCAAATAGAACTTCACTTCCAGCTGCGAAAGGAAAGTACACGCCTTAATCCTGAAATCTGGCTTAAGTAACAGCCTTGGAATTAAGTATAAGTACCTAAAGCCTTTAAAGACCTTAATGACTCTAAAGATTCTAAAGCCCCTAAAGACTTTACCCCTAAACAATGACAAACGTAACATTAAAAGCCATAGAGTTGCTCAAGAAGCTCATATCTGTTGAGTCTGTGAGCCGTAATGAATCTGCAGCAGCAGATATTATTGAGCAGGCAATATCTGCCGAAGGACATATCCCCCACAGACAAGGCAATAACGTGTGGGCAATATGCCCCGATTTCACAGAAGAGAAAAAGACTATTTTGCTCAATGCTCATATTGACACAGTACGTCCTGTAGCTGGTTGGACACGCGACCCTTTTACGCCGGAACAGACTTCCGAAGGCATAATCTACGGATTAGGCAGCAATGATGATGGGGCCAGCGTAGTATCTCTTTTCTGTACTTTTCTCATTTTGTGCAATCGCCCTCGCCCTTACAACCTTGTTTTCTTGGCATCAGCCGAAGAAGAAGTGTCTGGAAAGAATGGGGTTGAAAGTGTCATTCCAGTGTTGCCGCATATTGATTTTGGAATCGTGGGCGAACCAACAGGTATGCAGCCGGCCATTGCAGAAAAAGGGCTTATGGTCATTGATGCCACCGCTGTCGGCAAGGCAGGGCACGCTGCACGAAACGAAGGCGACAATGCCATATATAAGGCTCTTGATGACATCAGATGGATAAGCACATATCAGTTTCCTGAGCAGACCGATTTGCTCGGACCGGTTAAGACCACTGTCACAATAATAAATGCAGGAACCCAGCATAATGTCATACCCGACAAATGTACTTTCACCATTGACGTGAGAAGCAATGAATGTTATACTAACGAGGAGATTTTTAGCATCCTTTCTGAAAATTTGAAAAGCGAACTCGTTGCCCGCTCATTCCGTCTCAGTTCCTCTTGCATAAGCATAGACCACCCTTTCGTACAGAAATGCGTGGAATTAGGTTTGCACCCCTTTGGCTCTCCTACTTTGTCCGACCAGGCACTGATGCGTTTCACAACAGTGAAGATCGGTCCGGGTGACTCAAGGCGTTCACATACAGCGGACGAATACATAAAAGTCAGCGAAATAGAAGAAGCAATTTCTTTATATCTGAAGTTGCTTGCCTGATTTGTTTTGTTTCTTTGATTTCTCTTTTATTGCGATTTTATGTTTGATTATCACAAATTTAGTGATTTTCCACCATAAACAGCAAAAATGAGTCGCAAAATTAACAGTCAGCTAACAAACAATATGCAAACGAGCCTGCGTTTTAAAACAAACGAGCCCTCGTTTGATTATCAATGAGCCCTCGTTTATCGCAAAAAGGCTATGAAGGAAAAGGGCAAAAGGGGTGAAAAAGACCCTAAGGCCCCTAAAGCCTTTAATGCCCCTAAAGCCTTTAATGACCTTAGAACTTTAAAGCCACTAAAGCCTTTAAGCCTTTTTCCAAAATCTTGTCTTCTTTTGTCTTCTGAAAAATATATTGTAACTTTGTGCAGAATAATGAAATGGAGATGAGAGGCTATGTATTTATGCTCAAAGCCGCTCTTTCCCTTTTAACTATAAAAATATAATGATGAGAAGAAACGATTTTGAAATCATGGCTCCTGTTGGTTCCCGCGAGTCGCTTGCTGCAGCCATTAAGGCAGGTGCTGACTCTGTGTATTTTGGCATCGGGAAACTGAATATGCGCTCTCATTCTGCTAATGCGTTCACTATTGACGATCTGCGTGAGATTGCCGCTATATGCCGTGAAAACGGACTGAAGAGCTATCTTACTGTCAACACTATCATTTATGGTGAGGACCTGGAGACAATGCGCACGATTATTGACGCAGCCCGTGAAGCGGATATTTCGGCTGTGATTGCTTCTGACGTGGCAGTGATGACGTATTGCCGCAGTGTGGGACAGGAGGTTCATCTCAGCACTCAGCTTAATATATCTAACATAGAGGCTCTGAAGTTCTATGCCCAGTTTGCAGATGTCGTTGTTCTGGCGCGCGAACTGAACATGTGGCAGGTGAGGGACATTTATCAGCAGATTGTGGAACAGGATGTGCGCGGCCCACGCGGCGAACTTATCAGGATTGAGATGTTCTGTCATGGCGCATTGTGCATGGCTGTGAGCGGCAAGTGCTACTTGAGCCTCAATACTGCCAACAGAAGCGCCAATCGTGGTGAGTGCGTGCAGATTTGTCGCCGCGGATATGAGGTGCGCGACCTGGAGACTGACTCAATGCTTAATATTGACAATAAATATATCATGTCGCCAAAGGACCTGAAGACTATTGGGTTCATGGACATCATGATGAATGCGGGTGTGAGGGTGTTCAAGATTGAAGGCCGTGCCCGTGGTCCTGAGTATGTCCATACGGTTGTCAGCGCATATAACGAGGCTATAAATTCTGTGCTTGAAGGCAGCTTCACTGATGAGAAGAAGGAGCGTTGGGACAAGGAGTTGGCTACCGTTTTCAACCGTGGATTCTGGGACGGATACTATCAGGGGCAGCATTTGGGAGAATGGTGCGAGGTCTATGGCTCCAAGGCTACGGAGAAGAAGGTGTATGTGGGCAAATGCATCAAGTATTTCTCAAAAATAGGTGTTGCGGAGTTTCTTATTGAGAATGTTGACCTTGAGGTGGGCGACAAGATTCTGGTTACGGGTGTGACTACGGGCGCTCTGATTCAGAATGTTGATGAAATCAGATTTGACCTCGAACCGGTAAGTGTTGCCAAGCGTGGTCAGCATATTTCGTTCAGAACTAATGACAGGGTGAGGCCTAATGACAAGCTGTATAAGCTGGTTGATGCAAAGGAAATGCGTCTGACGCAGACTGACTTGCCTTGACGCTGTTTCTGAATGCTCGGAATTGGTTCATGCAGAACCAACTGGAAAGGATGAAAATATTCACATTGTCAAATAGTGCGCTTTACAGTATTAATGTCTGTTAAACTTTTGTGCTGTTGTGTGTGAATGTTAAATCCTTTTTGTACTTTTGGACTGATAATACTGTGTTATAAACAAATTTTTACTATAAATATGAAGAATTATGTAAAGTGGGGGATTGTCGGAGTTGTCGCAGTAGGCTTGACAGCTATCGGCATCCATAATCTTATGCCTCATGAGAATGAAGACTTGAAGGCGGCACCTGTATCTAATGCTCCGGGCAAGGGGCGTATGCTGAATGTGAAGGCAACGGTAGTTAAGGAAAGTAGTATTACTGACGGTTTGCTGGTGAGCGGTAGCCTTATTCCGGACGAGGAGGTTAACCTGTCGTTTGAAACCTCCGGAAAGATTACCAACATATACTTTGAGGAAGGTTCGCGTGTGAAGGAGGGTGAACTGCTTGCAAAAATCAATGATGCTCCTCTTCAGGCACAGCTCAAGAAACTTGAGGCTCAGCTGAAACTTTATGAAGACAGAATTTATCGTCAGAACGCTCTGCTTGAGAAGGAAGCGGTGAGCCAGGAGGCTTTCCAGGAGGCTAAGACAAATCTTGCCACTCTTAATGCTGAAATTGATATGGTGAAGGCGCAGATAGCCCAGACAGAACTGAGGGCACCGTTTGATGGTGTGCTCGGACTACGCGAGGTGAGCCAGGGTACATACGCTTCTCCAACAACGGCTGTAGCTAAGCTCACAAAAACAAATCCGCTGAAGATTGAATTTGCCGTTCCTGAGCGTTATGCAGGAGTGCTTAAGGCTGGAAACAAGCTTGAATTCACTGTTGAAGGCGATTTGGAAAAGAGAAACGCGAAAGTGTATGCTGTGGATTCGCGTGTGGATGATGATACCCGTACTTACATGGTTCGTGCGAAATACGACAACTCGGACGGAAAGCTGTATCCGGGACGATATGTCAATGTCAGTCTGACTACATTGGAATATGACAAGGCTATAGCCGTTCCGAGTGAAGCCATATTGTCGGAGATGGGTATTGACAAGGTCTTCTTGTATAAGAACGGAAAGGCAGAGCCTACAGAGATAACAAAGGGAATACGCACTGAAGCTATGGTGCAGGTGCTCAGAGGTTTAAGCGTTGGCGATACGGTTATTACCACTGGTACGATGCAGCTTAGAACAGGTCAGCAAGTAGTGCTTGATGAAGTAAAATAGTGGATTATGAATATATCGGAACTTAGTATAAGGCGTCCTGTTCTTGCGACGGTACTTACTCTTATTATATTGCTGTTCGGAGCTATCGGATATGTGAGCCTTGGTGTTCGCGAGTATCCGTCTGTGGATAATCCAATCATCTCGGTTTCGTGCTCTTATCCGGGTGCGAATGCCGATGTTATAGAAAATCAGATTACCGAACCGTTGGAACAGAACATCAACGGTATTCCTGGCATTCGCTCGCTGACGAGTGTGAGCCAGCAGGGAAACTGCTGGATAACAGTAGAGTTTGAATTGTCAGTGGATCTTGAAACGGCTGCGAACGACGTTCGTGACAAGGTGTCGCGTGCGCAGAGGTTCCTGCCTCGTGACTGTGACCCTCCTACGGTGTCGAAAGCTGATGCTGACGCTACTCCTATCCTGATGGTTGCCATACAGAGTGAGAAGCGCTCGCTGCTGGAGCTTAGCGAAATTGCAGACCTTACTGTGAAGGAGCAGCTGCAGACTATTCAGGACGTGAGCAGCGTGTCTATATGGGGTGAGAAGAAGTATTGCATGCGTCTGTGGCTTGATCCGGTGAAGATGTCGGGTTATGGAATCACGCCTATGGACGTTAAGAATGCTTTGGACAAGGAGAATGTGGAGTTGCCTTCAGGAAGTATTGAAGGAAATACAACAGAACTTTCTATCCGTACGCTCGGACTTATGCACACAACAGAACAGTTCAATAATCTTGTGATTAAAGAGTCGGAAGGAAGAATTGTAAGATTCAGCGACATTGGCCGTGCTGAGCTTAGCGCGAGAGACATCAAGAGCTACATGAAGATGAACGGCGTGCCTATGGTGGGTGTTGTTGTTGTGCCTCAGCCTGGTGCTAACCATATTGACATTGCAGAGGCTGTGTATGTG
>JAFTTD010000265.1 GCA_017466965.1 Bacteroidaceae bacterium | reverse complement strand
TGGGTGCAGCCGTTACATTCGTGCTTACACTTGCTACTATTGTAACATATCTTATACAGAAATTCGTTTTAGATCCAAACGGATTGGCATATCTTCAAACCATTGCTTTCATATTAGTGATTGCAGCACTCGTTCAGATGGTTGAAATAATCCTGAAGAAAGTGTCACCTTCGCTATATCAGGCACTTGGAGTATTCTTGCCTCTCATCACAACGAACTGCTGTATTCTTGGTGTTGCAATCCTTGTTATACAAAAAGACTATGACCTTATCCAAGGAATAGTTTTCGCAGTATCAACAGCCTTGGGTTTTGCTCTCGCTATGATTGTATTTGCAGGACTTCGTGAACAGCTTTCACTTGTGAAGTTGCCAAAAGCAATGGAAGGAATGCCTATAGCACTTATTACTGCAGGTCTTCTTGCTATGGCTTTCATGGGATTCAGCGGTGTTGACGGCGGACTTAAGATTCTGTTCGGACTATAAAACGAAACACGATATTAAACAAAAAAAGAACGATGTTAGCATCGTTCTTTTTTGTGTTTAATAGGTTTTAATTATTTACATTTCAATCCTTCCATAACTCCCTTGCTTGAACAATTATTCTCCAGTCCAATTATATATGTTAATTTTCTTGTGATAACATATTTGTTTGTCTGTAGCAGGGAAATAACGCGCTAATATATTATAAAGAGTTGGGTCATAGCGCTTAAGTTCTTCGCGTGTATTTACCATGTTATGCTTTCCATCTCCAAATTCCTTGTCAACTTCAGCGTTTACATTAAACCACGACTGCACACCCTCAGCCCAATACTCTTCAATATTTGTACCTGCATACACGTTCTTGTACTTACCTTCTGCTAAAGCAGCCTTAAGCGCATTACGTAATTCATCATTGAAGCCTGGCTCTATCGGAGCTATTCCAACATTATGAATTGTATGAGCAAATTCATGTATAGCAATACTCTCTGCATGATATTTGTCTATCTGATATCCAAGGATATTTTCTTCAGCACAAGAACTTAATGGTTCTTCAAGCGTTCCGCCTAATCCGCGTGCTCTCAAGTCCCAATTGATAGAAGTGTCATTAGCAAGATATGCGTGTTCCGGAAGGTCTGTTGTTCCTTCATAACGCGCCATTATAGAAATTCGGGCTTTATTGTCAACAAGAGACTTCATAACTTTTTCTGGCAACATATCAGTTAAAGCCTTGTATGTTATGTATGCAGCATGAAAACAGCTGTCAGGCACTCTCCAAGAACTACATACCGGTATCCCATTCACATTCATATACTTTGTATAGAATGGGTCTAATCCCAAAGAATCAGGCGGTGCTGTAATCAATGGCTTCTCATCTGTTACTACAAAGTTTTCATTTTGTGCCACTACATCATTTTCAGACTGAGGCTTATTCTCAGCACAAGAAACGAACAAAGCTGCCACAAATGGCAAGAAATACATTTTCTTCATAAGAATTAAATTTATATAATTAACAAATAGTTCAGATACTTTGTTACATATTGCAAATATAGAAAGAACTTGCGTAATAATGGCAGGATAAGGGTGAAATTTGATAAGTGGTTGGTACATATACCATTTTTGTGTTACCTCACCATATTGTTAATTTCGGCAGAAGGAGCCGTATATGGCGGGTATTAGAGAAAGAAATGCTACCTATCCGTTGCCTTTTTATGGAAGGGAAAGTTGGTAGAAACAGCATCTTTAATCTCTTGCACATACCCTACAAC
>JAFTTD010000264.1 GCA_017466965.1 Bacteroidaceae bacterium | reverse complement strand
TAATCTGTACATGATTGCATTTCGTTATTTCATCCATATAAAACATAAGCCGTCTTTAAGCTTCAAATAATAGGATTTTATCCTAAAATCAGCTTAAAAACGGCTTATGTTTTATATATGGGAATGTCTTCAACCTACATTTTGATAGTATGTATTATGGTTAGTTGAATTTTGACATGCTCTCGTTTCATTGCCTTCTTATCTTCTCTATTTTAACAGTTCCATCTGAATATATGGACTTGCGCAAATATATTCCGTAGGAAGGCATTGACATGCGCATTCCGCTCAGATTGTAATATTCCACCTTGACAAGCGAACCAGGCTCAGTTGCCACTGACGCTATTGACACTGCTATGAATCCCTCTGCCGGCACTATTTCAAAGGCATAGTCTGTGATTTCTGCTGAATATGCGAAGTTGAGGGTTCCGTCTGCCTCTACTCCCCAGAAAGGATTGTCGGATGTTGAGGATGAACGGATGGCGTAATAGTCTGTGCCTGCCGCACTCGGTATGCGGAATGGGCGGAAGGTGCGGTCAACCATTTCGCCCTCCTTGTTCAGGCATGTGCTGTCGAGCAGTGATTGGAAATCGTAGCGGGCAAGTGTGCTGCATGTGAGGTACCATACTTGCTGTGGCGCATAAACTGTCTCGGCATTCTCAACAAGAGGACTGAGCCCTGCTGTACCGTCGCCCATATTGGTTAGGTAAGTGTCGGTGTTGCGATGGCGTATGAGGTAGTTGCCTGCCTCAAGCTTGCGTTCCTTGCTTTCAGATACATATACAGTGAATGATGCCGACATGGTTTCTGTTCCGATGGTATATTCTACAGTGTATGTTGCAGACTCCTGTATGTCGTTTATTGTAATGCTGCTTTCCGTTTCTCCTGTGTTCCAAAGGTATGTGCCTCCAGCTTTTTCACTAGATATTTCTGCTGTGAGCTCCACCTTTTGTCCTGGTTTGACAATGACGTACGTCTTGTTTTCGACAGGTTTGTCATCTACTGCTATTTTTTGGTCGAAATAGTTTATTCTGAGATGGTAATTGCGCACTGTGACGTTTCCTCCCTGGTTCATGTGGCTGAGGCTGACTGTGCGTTGGAATGTCACGTTAGGTATTGTTATTGATGATGTTTCTTTGCCGTTGCTCCAGCGATAATAGTCCCATCCTGTGTTAGACCATGCATTGAGCACTACTGTCTGCCCATATACTACATTTATTATTGTATCTTCAACTGTGGTATTGTTTGTAGTGACGTTTCCGTAAAGTATGTTAGGGCTGCAGTCACCGATTACGGAGATGCTGTATGTCTGGCGGCTTTTCACACCTCTTTCATCTGTGTATGTAACTCTGTATAGGCGGCTGTTGTTTACTGTAACCTCAATGTCCTTAGTCGTTTCGCCGGTGTCCCAAAGCCATGTGCCTGTTCCTGGTACGTTGGCTGGCAGCTGCGGCATGAGTTTTACAGTGCTACCAGCCGGAATGTCTGTCACAGGCGTGAGTTCGTAAGTGTTGACTAATCCGCCGAGTTCAGCCTGATTGTATGTCTTTCCGTTGTACTCAATTCGTGGACTCAGCACTATAGGGGCCATGTCTGCCGGCAGTGGTTCAGGATTGTAGCACATCAGGGTTGTAAATCCGAGATGGTCGTATCCGCCACTGTTCTCGCCGTAGTTATGTCCGCCGCCATCTGCACCGTCAGTTCCTCTTACGTCGAGTGCGGCTTTCTTAGAGTATTTCATTTCCACTCCCTTCACTCCTTCGTAGTGGCCTACGATGCGGTCCCAGAATGGGCGCCATCCGCCACGTCCACCTCCGTTTACACCTGTCATGTTCCATGTGTTGTGCCATGCTGTGGCTCTGTCGGCATAACGGTATTCTGTCCAAGGAAGATCTTCTACTCCTGAATGGTTGTATGCCGCTACGAATTCAGCTCCGGCAGCGAAACGGTTGTCCATGTATGAGAACAGGTCATCGCCCTGGTTCCATGCCACCTGGCAGATATCTACAGCAAGTCCGAGCGCCATAAGAGCATGTCCCTGGTCGCGTCCGCTTTCTTGCATCTGACCGAGTTTGCCGTACGGACCGCGTTCGTCATCATGAACAACAGGTACGAGATTGCCGATAAATTCGTTTAGTCCGTCATTGTATATTACGCTACCCCTATTCTCGGTGAATGTTCCCACTTGGTCGTGCTTATAGAATGAAAGTCCCTGATTGTAGATGTGAACGTCATCACAAAGTATTCCGATGCTCATGAGCGCTAGTGTGTTGCATAGGCCCCAGTTTGACCAGTAATGTCCCGGACGGATACCGCCTTGTCCTGTAGTGTTTGCCCATGTGTCGTGACGTCGTCTCTGGAAGTCTATAACTCTTGGATACCACACTTCAAGCATCCAGAGTTTGAACTTTTCAAAATCTTCGCGTGCCCATCCTTCATAGTCGCGTACAAGTTCGGCAGCCTGTGCGAACTGATAGCCGTAAAGACCAGCCGCAAGAGACATGTTTGTGTCGCCACCTACAGCCTTGCAAGCGTTAGCCCATGCCATTAGTATGCGTACTGCGGCTTTAGCGTTGGCTTCTGTGCCTTCAATCTTCCATCGAAGTGCATTCTGATATGCCATAGCTGCTCCACGGCATGCGTTCATGTAGTTCTGTCCGCTGCTGCCTCCGCGGATGATTGTCTCTACAGGCCATGTGGCAATGCCTGAACCTGAGTATTCATTTGCTTTAAGCACATTCCATGCTGCAGTGATTGTAGGGTCGCCTTCAGCAAGAAGTTTTCTGACACGCTCAAAATCGGCTTCTGTATGCAAGCCTCCCGGGTGGATGAATCCGTGGTCAGCATCTGCAAACTGTGTTGGTTGCCATAACTCTTTGCCCTTGACACTCTTCAGATGAGCAAGTGCAGCAGTCATGGCTTTCTCGCATTCGTCCATCACAACTTGAGATATATTTCCGTTGATGTATGATTCAGCAATATTAATTTGGTCTTGAAGTTCATCTATTGCGCCTTGAGGATATTCTGATGCTGAAATTTGTGATATGAACTGTTCACATTCTTCAGTCTTTGCCTTCAGCTTTGCAGGGTCTCCGGTCGAACCATATCTGTATTCATTGTTCAGCGTTTCAGTCTCTGCAACAAGCGAATCAAGAATTTCATCGCTGATGGCAATGTTATAAACGCGGAAGTCTGCAACTTTTGTCTTTGTCAGATAGCTGTCGCCGTTGAAAGGGGGACGACCTATCCAATTGTATGCAGGTGCAGAAGTGAATATGTTGTTTAGTAAAGGCATACCAGTTTTTGTGCCAATGAGCGTACCGTCAATATAGAGTTTTCCGGTTGAGCCGCTTTGGCGGTATGTAACATTCTGCCATGTTCCTTTTGTTGCTTGGCTTCCAGCCTCTATTCCTGATTCATGAGAGTATCCGCCTGTAGAAGTGGCAAAGCGTTGGGCATTCAGACGATATGCCGTATATGGAGATGCGTTTGCACTGTTTGCGCTGCTCATGGAGAAGCACCATAGAAAATGTCCGTTGCCAGAAAGCGATGCTTCTTCATCAACGAGGTAGTAGGCCGAAACAGTGAAGTCTGTGAGTTCTTTCACAACAGAACCGGCTGTGGCTGTCATGTCGAGGTAACCAGTTCCTGAACCGAGATTCAGAATGTGATATTTGCCCATTTCTTCAACTGCTGCTTGATTCATTAGCTTTGCAGTCACTCCTGATGCTGATGCGTCAGGTACAGATTTGCCACTTACATTCTCAAATGTGTAGTGGAGAACAAGATTCTGATCTTGTGCCATTGTAGCGGAAATTGATAACAGTGTAGCTGTGCATGTCATCATTATACGCCTTAGTAAATTTGTCTTTTTCATATTTATTTTTTATGGATTTATTTGTTTGAAACAGTCATGCTCTTATCTTTATATATAAATGAGGACTTTTTCCCGTTCAGAATCAGGTTTGCTGGTCGTTTGTCTGTTTTGAAACGTGCAGTCACATTAGGTTGTCCTTCCATTTGAATTTCAGTACCTTTCTCTGTATCTTTCTTTATAACGAAAAGTTTTGAATAAGATGAAAAATAAGAAGTGTTTGCTCTTCGCAGTGCGCTGCCATAACCTATAAACAGCTCTTTGGAGTCGGCAGGATCAGTCCCTTCCTCGTAGGTCACAG
>JAFTTD010000263.1 GCA_017466965.1 Bacteroidaceae bacterium | reverse complement strand
CTAAAGTTTCAGTTGTCGCAAGCGGAACTCCTATTACGTTCCGCCGTCTTATCTCTTTATCTTCTTAACTCCTTAACTTCTTAACTCCTTATCTCCTTATCTTCTTAACTCCTTATTTTACCTTCATCCCTTCTATGTTATCTGCGTCTTCCGAGTAGGTCTTGTATTCCGTCCATGTCGAATGTGAGCGAAAAGCGCAAGGTCTGGTCAAGCGGGTTTGTTTGAGATGATGAAATGACATATCCTGCGTCAATAGAGAAGATGTTCATTTTAAGACCTGCTCCGAGAGTGTAGAATGTACGGTTTCCCTTGTTCGGGTGTTCGTAGTGGTAACCTCCACGGAGGAAGAACTGATTGTTGTATGAATACTCTATACCGGCGCTCCATTGTATCTCTTGCATTTCTTCCTTGAATCCTCCTGGTGCATCACTGAAAGACTTGAAGATTCCGGATATAGGCGATATGTTGTAATAGCCTTCACCTTCGAGCCAGCTGCGGTAGCCATCGTAATCTTCCGAACCTGCTTCTGGAAACTCTTCCTGATATTGTGAATATGTTGGGCGTGTAGGTACGAGCAATTTGTTTGCGTCTGCCGAGATGCTAATGATGTTGTACTCATCAAGCGGAACCATCAGTGAGGCACCAATTCTTAGGTTTGTAGGTATGAATTCGCTTGTATTTCCCTCGTCGTAAGATATTTTACTACCGATGTTACTGATGTTCACACCCCATCCGAGCTGGCATTCACGCTGTCCCATCATTATGTAGCCGTTATGGTAGAGGGCTATGTCGGCTGCAAATGCTGAACCTGGAGTTGTTTCGTCGTCAAAACTATAGCCGAGGTCTGAATAAATATAACGTAGAGCTACGGCTGCAGAAAAAGTCTCGCTGAGCATTCTTGAATATGCAACGTCAACAGCCATTTCAAAAGGCTTGATAGTTATGTCCTCACCAGCAGCAATCACTTCACCGAGAGAGAAATAGCGCAATGATGCACTGAGCGCATCGTAATCACCAATACGGTAATACCCTGTAATGTTTGCAAGGTCTATGTCATCAGTAAGCTTTGAAAGCCAAGGTGTATAGTTTAATGAAATTCCAGCCCTGCTTATGCAGAATGGATATTTAGCAGGATTCCAGAATTGAGAATGAACGTCAGGGTCTGTTGCAGCTCCTACGTCTCCCATACCGCCAGCTCGTGCATCTGGAGCAATGGAAAGAGATGTTACACCGTAATAAACGGGGTTTAACTGATTCTTTATGTCTTGTGCGTTTGTCGCCAGCCATGCAAACATGGCAAAAAGTGTGATTATTTGTCTTTTTATCATAATTCTTTGTTTATTTATTATATTTGTTGTTACGGTATATAATAACTTTATAATTGTTTTTTTATTGTGGAGCTTATGATTGTTTTTATGATTCATGAGCTCTTTTTTTATTATAGGACAATTATTTTTATTGCTTTAGATGTCTTTCCTCCGTCGGATGTGGATATTTCTGCTCGTGCAATGTATATACCTGGTTGTATATGGTTCGTTGTAAGGTCCCAAGTAAATATGTACTGGCTGTTGTTGCTTGTTTCGCTTTCATACGCTTCGGCCATTTTTCTTCCAGACGTGTCGTATATGCTTATTGTTACGTTCAGTGGTGTCTGTGGGCGGTCATTGTATATGGTGAATATAGCCTTGTCTTTTACAGGACTATTGCATGTAAGACTGAAAATAGTAGGAGCAGCTTTTTCTTCAACAACGAAGTCGATAGTTTTGCTTGATAAGTTGTTTAGAACGTCAAAGGCTCTGAGAGTTAATGTATGTTTGCCTGCAGACATTTGCGGTAGGCTGAATGATATTGTACCCTGTGTGTAGTCACCTACGTATGGTATGAAATAACTGTTGAGGTTATAAGTCATAGATTCTTTGTTGTCAATAATGGCTGTAATGTCATGACCTATTCCGCTTCCTGTAGTGTTTATTCCATCATTGTCATTCAGATGTGCAATCAAAAGAGGTTCAGTGTTTGTTTTTCCTCCGTTGATGAATGTTTCACTGTTGAGATACAATGATATTTGTGGTCCAATAGTGTCCTGGGATATTTCAGGGTTTGTACCTCCAACTGTAAACTTTTCAAATATGCCATGAGCTTCAATGTCTTTGTTTTCGTTGACGGCATAGAGATTTATTTGTCCGCTCTCATTGCTGTAATTGATGTCTAACGGAACAGGGAAAGTAAATGTAAAGCGTCCGTTACGTACTGAGTCTGTACCTATATATAGTGTTCTTAGACGCTCGTTATATTCGTATGGCTCTACTTCATACTTCTGTTCTGCCTGGTCATTTCTTGCATTGTATTTACATAACACTCTTTCAATGTTGTCATATATCGTAGGAGAAACAATACCATTGAAGTTCTCAGCTAAATTGCCATCTTCATCTGTTATTCTTCCTTCTACAGTTACAATTCCTCCAGCACTTATGCTACCAATCATGTCGTCTGTATTTGGTATGCCGTTGAATTTGTCTATTTCAACATTGTATTCTGGAGTGTGCAGTGTGATTGCTGGATCTCCAAGTAATATCCAATGGTATTTTGTTTTGCGATAGTCTGCACTTTTGCATTTTGCCATTTGCAACGCTTCACCAATAGTATATCTGTTTCCGTTTGCTTTCTTTGCTAACAGATATTTCATGATGTTCGTGTTCATGCTTTTATTGGCAGATGAATAGGTCGTTCTTGTGGTTGTCATCACACCCATTGCTGCTCCTTTTTTGTTAAGAAGAGCTGTTTTTCCAATGTTTTCTTCATTCATGTCGAACGGTGAGATATCGCATCCAGCTGTTATCCAAAGAGGGAGACGCGGAGAATTCCACCTTGCAAAATCACTCTTTTTCAATACTTGTTCATGAGAAAGACAATATGCAGCCCCATGCCCAGTGTAGTTCATTATGAGTGCTCCATCCTGCATCTGCTTGTTTATCTGAGCGTAAGCATCAGGGTATGAATATCCTGTTGCAGAACTTTCCCTTGTGTATGAATCCCAATAAATTCTACGGTAGTTGTAGTTTGGATATTCGTTTATGGTACTTTCTCTGACACCATCTGCATCGTTCATGTGAAGATTTCCATTGCCATCATCGGCAAGTATGCATATTGTGTTTTTCCATGCGCCTACTTCTTCATTGTTTATGTACTTTATAAGTTTGTCAACAACGCTTTTTGCCTCTTCTGTACTTGTTACAGGTATGCGGCCATAGCCAATATCTGGTTTGTCTTTCAGAACATCATCGCCTTCTCCGTCATCAAGCAATGCAAAGTACTCTTCAAGGACGTAGCTTTCCGTTGTACTAACAGATTCATCTGATTCATAGCATAGCAGGTAATCATCCTGGCTTTTTCTGCGCATACTTGTTGTAATCATTCTGTTGTCCCATAAGCCATCGCCAAAAAGAAGGAGATTTTTTGGTGCTTCTTCTTCAGTTTCTGCTTTGTCATACAGCATCTTCATGAATCGGCGATACGCAGTGGCGTCAGGTGTGCCAGATGAAAATTCATTATATACCTTGTCTGCTGTCACAACAAAGCATTTCATGCCTTCCTTTTTAGTATGTGCATCAGCAAGACGCTGCGCTTGCGACAAAAGGATTCCGTTAGATGGAACGATTATTACAAAATCAATATTTGACAGGGAATGAAGATTCTGATTCTCGATTTCTCCAACAATTTCCGGCGTAGGGTAGTTTATATCTGTATTGATGGCAAGGTATTGTTCATTTTGCCATGATTCTGATTTTGTTGATACAGTATATACATTCTCTTCAAAAGCACCAGATATTTCACATACTGTTTCAGGTGATGTAACTCTCCAAACCTTTGTGCTGGCAGTCGCGTTGTTAATTTTATATTCAGTTGCATTTACAGATGAAGGACGGAAAAGCAATGTGTTGCCCGTCATTTGAAGTTTCCTTAAATAACTTGCTCTTATATAGTCCAAATGCCCTGTTGTTCCTGTATTTCTCGTGTGAGTAAGAGTTATCGTATTGCTTTCCTTTGCATTGTTCCATGTGAAGTTTCTTGATGAAAGACGTGCATCTACATAATCTTCTACTTTAGCGAAACTTAAAGAGAACAGGTCTCCGTCTGCGTCAGAAACGAGTAGTTTGGATGATGTTGAACCGCCTGCTGCGAACTGCACTCTGAGTGTTGCGCTATTTGACTCTATTCCAGGTAAATCTAATTTGTAGTTTTTTTTATTTCCGATTGCGTAATCGTAATTTTCAAAAAACATGCGGCCAACGTTTATAAAACTGAATTCATCAGCTTCTATGAGTGCGTAATCATAAAATGAAGTAGAAGTGCTAGTCGGGTTGTCAACACTTTCCTCTACCTTAAATTTTGCTGGTTCAATACTATCGTTTTCAGTGAGGAAATAATAAATATGGGTAGAGTAGGGGTTATTGAAGTGCTCGTATATTTTCTGACTGGTACGAGTCCACAGAGTTGGTCCGCATGAATAGAACATCACTGAACCATTTGATTTTCTCCACAAAGGAATCTCCGTTAAGTCGTCAGGCAAATTTTCGATATTCCCTTCAGGTAAAACAGGCAAATTATATCCATATAGCCTGACCTTATCAGGATTTTTGAATCCAATGCTTAATAGTTTGGATTTGCTTAGTTCGTAAACTCCTGCATCTTTAACTCTGATTTTTACCCATTTGCCTGATGCTAACAATGAACTGTATGCATATCTTTCAGAAACGCTTCTTTGAATGTCGGAATCGGCTTTTCGCAAAGAGCTTGTTTTCTTCAGTGATTTCTTAAGAATAGGTTTGAACGAAGTTAATTTTAATACCTTTCCTTCTTTGAAAGCCAAAGGATATACTGTGACATTCATCATACCCTTCTTGCGACTTATTCCTGTATAGCTATTGATTAGAAAGGCATTGCTAAGCTCTTCTTCTTTTATGTTGAATCGCTTTATGTCTTCTGGTGAAGCAATTTTCGTTTATGAATATACAATACCGAAATCAGAATTGTATTTCTCCCAATCTTCATCAAGTTCATAACTGTTTGTAAAACATGGAACTATAGTGTCTGTTCCAGTCCAGTCAATATCAACGAATTGTGCACGTAGAATACAGCAGACAAACAACAGCGATATAAATGTATATAATCTTTTAGCCATAATCAATAGTCACTGATGATAAACCCGTATATGAATAAATTAAACAGGATGAATGTTCTTTTTATTCACTTATTTAACTTTTACTTCCAGCATTTTTCTTTCTTCAATGTAACCTTCAAGAAGTTGCCCTTCTTTGACTGGGCCAACACCAACGGGAGTGCCGGTGTAAATCAAATCACCTGTCTTGAGAGTGAAAAATTGACTGACGTATGAAATGATCTTGTCTATGGTGAATATCATGTCACCTGTAAATCCTTTCTGTACAGTTTTTCCGTCTATGTCCAAATGAAAATGCAAAGATTGGACATCTCCTAATTCTTCTTTGTTTATAAACTCTCCAACTACAGCTGAGCCATCGAATCCTTTGCATATGTCCCATGGCAATCCTTTAGAACGTAAACTCTTTTGCAGATCACGAGCTGTAAAGTCTATTCCGAGAGCTATTTCACTGTAATACCTATGAGCAAACCTCTCACCAATATTCTTTCCTAACTTGTTGATACGAACAACTATTTCTGTTTCATAATCAATCTTTTCAGAAAAGTCGGGGATGAAAAAAGGCTTCCCATCCCTGATGATTGCAGACTCTGGTTTTGAAAAAATTACTGGTTCTGTAGGTAATAACGTATTGCCGAGCTCTTTATTGTGCTCGGTATAATTCATTCCAACTGCTAATATTTTCATGTTATATCTGTTCTAAATACCAAACAAACGCAATATGTCATTTCCATTAGCCCATAATAATAGACCAAGAAGAATGAACATTCCTACATATTGAGCATATTCAAGGAACTTGTCACTTGGCTTGCGCCCTGTGATTATCTCGTATAGAGTGAAGAGTGCATGTCCTCCGTCAAGTGCAGGAATAGGAAGTACATTCATGAAACCAAGAATTATTGAAAGCATTGCTGTCAGCATCCAGAAACTATGCCAATCCCACACTTCCGGGAATATATTTCCTATTGCAATGAATCCGCCAACTTCTCTTGAACCTTCTTTTGTGAATACGTATTTAAGGTCGCCAACGTAGCCCTTGAGAGTTTCACAACCATAAACAATGCCTGCAGGTATTGCTTCGAAGAAACTATATTCTTTTATAGTAGTTTTATATTCAGGCATTTTATTGATGATTCCAAACTTGAAATCACTTGTAAGGATGGTAGAAATGTTCTTTGTTCCATTCACGCAAAGTGTAACAGTACGTTGCCTCAAACTGTCTTCATGTGTTGATTCCTCTGTCAGTACATCTTGAAGTACAAGTAATTGGAATGAGAAATCATTAAAGTCTTTTATTTGATTTCCGTTGATAGAAGTAATAGCGTCACCTTTGTTTATACCAGCCTGCATTGCCGGCGAATCAGGTAATATGCTGTCAATGCACATAGGGATAAGAGGCGCAGCATAAGTAGGCTCCTGCTTCAGCATTTCAATAAGATTCATGTCTCCAGGAAGTTCTATGCTTACTTCTGAACCGTTTCGTAATACTGTAGCTTTTTTTGCGTTTGCAATGTTTCTTAATACTGCGCTTGACCATGATTCTATATTATTCCCGTCAGTACTAACTATAATATCTCCGTCACGGAAACCGTCGTTCTTGGCTGTTTCATTAAATTTCAAACCGTATGTCATGTCGGTTGGTTTAACGTAGCTTCTTCCCCAAGTAAATAATACCATGGAGTAAATGAAGAATGCAAGGATAAAGTTTACAATAACTCCGCCGAGCATGATGAGTAGTCTTTGCCAAGCAGGCTTAGAACGGAACTCCCATGGTTTTGCAGGTTGTTTCATCTGTTCCTTGTCCATAGATTCGTCAATCATTCCTGATATTTTCACGTATCCGCCAAGCGGAAGCCAACCGATACCGTATTCTGTCTGTTCCTCATTCTTTTTCTTCCTTGGCCATTTGAAAAGGCTGAAATTCCATGCGTCAAAAAACAAATAGAATTTTTCCACTCTTACTTTGAATAACTTTGCGAAAAGAAAGTGCCCTCCTTCATGAAGTATAATGAGGATGCTTAAAGATAGAAGTACTTGTAATGTTTTTATTAGGGCTGTTTCCATTTATTGGTTCTATTTTTTTTATAATAGGGTTGAGTACCCTTTGATTAATGTTTCAATGATTAAAATTTATAGGAGCGAAGCTGCATAAGCTCGTGCTTCTTTGTCTGTTTCCAGATATGTTTCAAGGTCAGAACAAGTGCTGAAAGCTACATGGTTCATTGATTTCTCTATAATCTCACTAATTCTGGCAAATGAGATTCTGTCTTCTATGAATGCACGGTTGACAATTTCGTTTGCAGCATTTACAATACATGGCATATTGCCTCCTTTGTGTAGCGATTCAAACGCCAATGCAAGGCAGCGGAAACGTTCTGTGTCAGGACGCTCAAACGTCAAGTCTTTCATTTGGAAGAAGTCTATGCGGTCGAACGATGATTTCAGACGCTTGG
>JAFTTD010000262.1 GCA_017466965.1 Bacteroidaceae bacterium | reverse complement strand
TTGAAAGAACCTTATTGAAGCGGAAATGATTGAAGATGACCTGCGCATAGATGGCATGAAAGTCAGCTTCTCAATAATTTTTGAAAAAGCTACAGACCCATTTCGCAAGTCTGTTGTTAAGGCTGCGGAAACAGCTATACACACATACGTTAGTTCTGATGTGGAGGTTACCATTGGCGTGAAGTCAAAAACACAGCTTCCGCCTGAACCCGACAAACTGCTGCCTAACGTGAAGAACATAATAGCCGTTTCAAGCGGAAAGGGTGGAGTTGGTAAATCTACAGTGACAGCAAATCTGGCTGTGGCTCTCGCTAAATTAGGATACAGAGTAGGGCTTCTCGACACCGACATTTTCGGACCTTCAATGCCTAAGATGTTTCAGGTTGAGGACGGACGTCCGTATGCTGAAAATGTTGATGGCCGCGACCTTATTGTTCCTATTGAGAAATATGGAGTGAAACTGCTTTCTATCGGATTTTTCGTAAACCCCGATCAGGCTACCCTGTGGCGTGGAGGCATGGCGTGCAATGCCTTGAAACAGCTTATAGGCGAGGCAAAGTGGGGCGAGCTTGACTATTTCATTCTTGACACTCCTCCTGGAACAAGCGACATTCATCTTACATTGTTGCAGACTCTCCAAATCACAGGAGCTGTCATTGTCAGCACTCCGCAGCAGGTGGCGCTTGCAGATGCACGCAAGGGAATAAATATGTATATGAACGACAAGGTTAATGTGCCTATACTCGGGCTTGTGGAAAACATGGCATGGTTTACTCCGGCAGATCATCCTGAGGAGAGATACTATATTTTCGGCAAGAACGGATGCAAGGATTTGGCAGAAGAACTGAATGTTCCTTTGCTTGCACAGGTTCCTTTGGTGCAGGGCATTTGTGATAATGGTGATGCCGGCACTCCGTCTGTTCTCGATCCTGCCTCACCGTCAGGTATAGCATTCATGAGCCTTGCTGCAAAAGTTGTCACTCAGGTTGACAAACTGAATATGCGTCAGAATGAAAATGCATAGCTGAGGTTTGCCTGGAATAACATAAAAAAGAAAAAGATAAGGGGATGTGTCTGTTTGTTCTGACACATCCCCTTATCTTCTCTTATATTGAGTGTTCTGTTCTATTTTGCTGTTATCTGAGTTTCAGCTTTTGCCAATTATTTTCGTATGACGACGATGCAATGACTGTTGGCTCCTGCTTTTTGCGAATGGTGACTGTCGATTTGCGTTTCACCTGTGTCTCTATGTATTTTCCGAGTTCGCCGTATGTCACGTTGCCTTTTGTCTCTTTCAGTTTTTTCAGCAGATAATAAGTGAACAGTCCGTGCCCCATTTCGCTGTAAGGGTTTGCGGTCTGGTCTTCTTGTGCTGCAGCGAAAACAACCATTTTGCCCTGAGGCGCACCCGCTTTGGCTTTTATGGCTACTCCTCTTCCGCCTTCGTTGAGAGTCACTCCGTCTCTTGCCACTCCGCTGAAGCAGGCATCAAGGAAAACGGTGATGTTTTTTGTTGGAAGCTTTCCAAGCTCGGCATAGAGTTTGTTGAGGCTGTAGCCGGTGCTTATGTTGTTTCCCATTCCGTCAACAGGAAGAATGTATGATGTTCCGTTAGATTCATCTGGTATTCCATGACCTGCATAATAGAGTATGACGCGCGAGTCGCCTTCGTAAGCCTGTGCCACATCGCTCATCCATGTCATGGCTTCGCGTATGTTGTTGTATGTTGCGTCTTCTATGTAGAAGATGTTATCTTCGGGAATGCTTAGAACGTTCTTGCAGTATTCATTGAACATTCTGCCGTCATTGAGTGCATAATTTACTTTTGAAACTTTCTGATAGTTCTCGTTGGCAATGATGATGGCGAAAGTTTCATCGTTTGAACCTGCAACAACCGGAATATCTATGTCAACATCAGATGGGCCTGTTTGCTCTTTGGGCTTGTTTACAACTTTAGGTTTTGTTGTTTGCGTTATTTCTTCTCTTAATCCGGCATCTATTACTTTCTTATAATCTTTCTGACATTCTTTGCTCTCCGCATAAGATTCCTCATTGATGACCAGTTCATGATTTGGCAACGTGATTAATTTCAGTTTTTTGCACTCTCCGAATATTCTTTTGCCAAGCGATGTTACTGATTCCGGTATTTCTATTTCTTCTATGTTTGTATAGTAAAAAGCATAGTCGCTGATGTTGGTAACGGTGCTTGGTATTACCACTGTCTTAAAGTTTCTGTATCCGGCAAATGCGGCACGTCCGATTGATGTTACTGTATATTTGTATCCGTCAATGACGATGCTTTCAGGTATTTCCAGTGTCTTGTTCCCTCCTTTTAATCGGGGAAACTTTCTTGTTTTATGCCAATAAGGCATATAATAATCAGAAGCATTCTCCTCATAAATTTTGTATTTATGGTCACGTATTTCTGCTGTTCCGGTAGTGTTGTTGCATACGACTTCAAACTTAGCTCCTCCAATGATAATATCCTCTTGGGCATTGGCTTGAATACACCAGAAAGAGATTGCTAATAATAATGATATTATCTTCATGTTATATTCTTTTT
>JAFTTD010000261.1 GCA_017466965.1 Bacteroidaceae bacterium | reverse complement strand
GAGGTGTTGAAGGATGCTTCTGCCTGCGCCATCTGGGGTTCACGTGGTGCTAACGGTGTTATTGAAATCAAGACAAAGCGTGGTGCACGCGGTAAGACTCAGGTACGATACAACTTCCGCTTCACAGGCTCTTGGCAGCCGGATGGCTACAAGCTCCTCAATGGTGATGACTACACCATGTACATGAAGGAGGCTTACTTCAACCCTCGCCAGCAGTCTGGATTCGCTGACAAGAACTCTAATGAATTCATTCCGGAAATCGCTTATGCACCAGAATGGTCTGAGTATCACATGTACAACGACAACACTGACTGGGTAGATGCTGTAAAGCAGTTCGGTACAAACCAGCAGCACAATGTATCTCTCCAAGGTGGTGGTGAAAAGGCAAACTTCCGTGTCTCTGGAGGTTATGAGCATGCAACAGGTTCTATCATCCGCCAGTATCTCGACCGTTTCACTACACGCGTAGCGCTCGACTACTTCGTGTCTGACCGTATCAAGGTTTCAACAAACTTCGACTTCACTTACACGAACAACGACCGTAACAACACTCAGGGTGCGCTTGGCGATGCTTACCGCAAGATGCCAAACCTCTCTATCTATCGCGAAGACGAGAACGGTAACGACCTTACTGACCAGTATTATACCATGAATCAGTGGGTGACAAAGGAAACCGGTACTTACAACGCTTCTCGAGTATATTTGGGTGACCAGTATGCTATCAAGAACCCGATTGCTGTGGCTTACAATTCTCGTCAGAAGGAAAGAAACATGAGACTTGGTCCTGAATTCATCTTCCATTATGAGATTTTGGGTACACAGCCTGAGCAGACACGCCTCAAGTATGAAGGACAGATTCGTTTCGACATCAATGCTAACGACAACGACTCTTATATGCCAGGATGGTTGTCTTCTAACAATCAGTTTGCAGACAACTACAACACTTCAAGTGCCTCAAACTACAAGAGCCACACGCTCACAACTCGCCACAAGATGATATTCACGCCTCATTTCAAGGCAGAAGGACACAGCCTCCAACTCTTGGGACAGTACGAATATTCTCAGGGTAACTCATCAACACAGAACTCCGGCACACGCAATATGCCAACGACCAAGGACATCACTTCTTCATTGGGTGGAGGTATTATCAGTTCTTTCAGTTCTGGAGCAGGTGAATGGAAGAGACAGTCTGTGACATTCCAGGGACACTATTCATACAAGGGCAAGTACAGTGTGACTTCAACACTCCGTGGTGACTGTTCAACAGCCTTCGGTCCTGAGCGTCGTTGGGGTTTCTTCCCAGGCCTCTCTTTGCGCTGGAACATCAGCGATGAAGCATTCATGGAACCGGTGAAGTGGCTGTCAATGCTCTCTATCCGTCCATCTTGGGGTATCGTAGGTAATGCGCCAGGTGGTGAAGGACTCTTCCGCTCTAAGTACGGAACAGGCGGCTCATACATGGGACAGGTTTCTGTCGTTCCAGAAAACATCCGCTTGGTTGACCTCCGTTGGGAGAAGAAGACTTCTTATCAGGTGGGTTTCGACTTCGGTTTCTTCGAGAACAAGATTACAGGTAATGTTGATATCTATACTGGTACAACAAGAGACCTCCGCAACCCTGGCTTCAGAATTCCAACTTCTTCAGGTTACACTACACTCAGCGAACACAATGCTGGTTCTATGCGTAACGAGGGATTTGAGTTCAACATCAACGGTAATAGAGTAATTGAGATTGGTAAGTTCGGTTGGGATTTCAACATCTCATTCGCAAACAACCGCAACCGAATCCTCTCTATGGATGAAACCGTGCTGGAATTCCATAATGAGGACTTTAACTATACCAACGAGCAGTATCTCTCACGTATTCAGCTCAACAACCCGCTGGGTTCTATCTACGGATTCCGCTACCTCGGCGTTTATCAGTATTCAGAATATACAGCAGAGGAAGTTCCTGGATTGAGCGGACCAAATTCTCCGGTTGTTCGCAACGAGGCTGGCGAAGTGGTTTACGATGCGAAGGGCGCTCCTAAGATGATGTACTTCAACTATGGTGGTGCCAGCGAATATGCATTCGTAGGTGGAGACGCTATCTACGACGATATCAACCATGACGGTCAGATCAATGAACTTGACATTGTATATCTGGGCTCATCACTTCCTAAGCTGACTGGTGGTTTCGGTACGAAGTTCCACTATAACGGATGGTCTTTGAACCTCCAGTTCAACTTCCGTTCAGGTCTGAAGACCATCAACGCTGCTCGCATGGGTCTGGAAAGTATGTCATCAAACAACAACCAGTCTATCGCAGTGAACTGGCGTTGGCACAATGAAGGTGATATTGCACGCATCCCACGCGCAGCAACAACCAAGACAAACTTCAACACATACAACTACCTCGGCTCTGACCGTTTCGTAGAGGATTGTTCTTTCCTCCGTCTGAACTACGCTCAGCTCTCTTACAATTTCAAGCCAGAGATGCTCAAGAGCCTTGGCATTCGTTCACTCCGTGCGGACCTCACGCTGAACAATGTATTCTGCATCACGAAGTATTCTGGTGTTGACCCTGAAGGACCACAGGCAGGTTTCGGTGCTGCCAGGGACTCAAACCAGACACCACGTGCGCGTTCATTTACTTTAGGTCTAAGTGTTACATTCTAATTTAACAAGCTAAAGTCATGAAAAAGATAAAAAATATAATGATTACCGCTGCAACGACTGTTGCTGTAGGTTTTGGCTTCAGCTCTTGTGACATTGACTTGTTGCCTCTCAACGAGGTCGTGTACGAGAACTTCTGGACGAACAAGGATGATGTTGAGAGTGTCGTAGCCGCATCCTATCTGGGAATGCAGAGCAGCAGTTACGTGGAAAGATTGATTACATGGGGCGAAAATCGTTCGGACAATACGCAGCCAGGTAACAGCATTTCGGAAGACCTGAGATTCTTGATGAAAGGAAGCCTCAAGACAACTAACGCATTCTGTGATTGGGCACCAATGTATAAGGCTATCAATTACTGTAATGTAGTTCTGCAGGAAGCTCCGGTGGTGAAAGCTAAGGACCCGAACTACACGGAGTCTGACTATAGAATCAATGTGGCTGAGTGTAAGTTCATCCGCGCTTATTCTTATCTGACACTCATCAAGACATTCAAAGATGTGCCTTTCACTTTTGAGGCATCGCTCGATGACAATCAGACATACCGTCTGCCACAGACTAAGTTTGAGACTATCCTCGATTCGCTCATCACAGACATTGAGGGATGTAAGAATTTTGCGCCGAACCGTTATTCTGAAGTGGCGAAAAATACAGGTCGCGTAACACGCGTTGCCATGTATGCTCTCCTTTCTGAACTCTATCTCTGGCGTGCTTCTGACTACAACCTCTCTAAGGCTGAGCAGAATGAATACTACAGAAAGTGTATCGAAAACGCTGACTGGGTGCTCAACTACAAGATTAAGCAGTATGAAACAAATGATATTGAGAACCTTGACTTGAGAACTGTCATTGACAAGGAAGTGTATAACGAGTATGGCTATCCGCTCTTGGCTGAGGAACTTACCCCGGGAACGAACAACGGAGGTCCTTTGGCTACGAACTCTATCTTCGGTGATGGCAATTCTTTCGAGACACTCTTCGAAATCACTTTCTATTATCGTGGTCAAGAAACGGTTAATAGTGCACTGTGGAATATGTACGGAGAAGGCTCTTCTCAGCAGGCTGTGATTGCAGCAGACAAGGTGCTGGAAGGCAAGCCGGAAAACAGCGCAAGCTATTCTAATGAGAGATTGTTCTCTGTTCCATCAGACTACCGTTCTATCTCATCATTCTACTTCAATGAGTCATCAGGTGGCTACAACATTTATAAGTATGTAGTAGGTAACAATCAGGCTGGTGACCCTAACGCAGATTACGGACGTGTGGGTACAACCTTCACTCCTGCTACCCAGACACAGTCTTATAGCAGTAGCCAGGAACCAAACTGGATTCTCTATCGTCTGACTGAAGTGATGCTGTTCCGTGCAGAAGCAGAAATAGAGCTCGCATTCAACATGGATGCTATTGCTGCTGAACCGGAAGAAGGCGAAGGCGAAGAGGTTGAAGGCGAAGAAGGAGCAATCGAAGGCGGTGAAAGCACTGAAGGTACAGAAGGCACTGAGGGCGCTGAGGGCGCAGAGGGCACAGAGATTAAGACTCGCGCATCTTCAATTGCAGTGTCTGGCTCAAACCTCGCTACTGCTGACGAGCTGAGAAAGGATGCGTACGACTTGATTTCTGCGGTGTACCGCCGCTCAAATCCTGTGGTGAAGACGCAGCCTAAATATGCCCCAACTCAGCCAACTACTTATGATGAATATCATTCGCTGTTGATGAACGAGCGCAGACGTGAGTTCCTCTTCGAAGGAAAGCGCTACTTCGACCTCGTTCGTTCTGCAAGAAGAATCGGCAACACTTCAGAGTACCGCAGGGCTTTGGCAACGAAGTTCGCTGAAACAAATGGCGGTGCTGTCGCTAACAAGATGGTGCAGATGGACTTCATGTACATGCCTGTCTCAAAGAATGAAATGAAGGTGAACCCTGCACTCGTTCAGAACTCTTGTTATTTGGATGAATTGGATAATATCAAAAACTAAAGCATTATGAAACTAATAAAAATTAAATTCTGGGCTGTAGTCCTTTTCATCATCTCGGCCGTTCAGATGGGAATTGTGAGCTGTTCTGACGACCCAGGGGTTGACAATTACTATACAATAGTCAGAGAATATGCTGCTGACTACCTCAAAAATCGTGACCAGTATTCTCAGTATCTGAAGATTCTGGAGCGTGCTACAGGTGAACGCCAAGACCTCCGTCTGGTGGACATGCTGGGTACATACGGAAGCTATACAGTCTTCGCTCCAACAAATGATGCTGTGGACAAGTATCTCCAGGCAAAGGGCTTGACTTCTGTGGACGAGCTCTCAAAGGAGGATTGTGATACAATTGCTTTGAACTCTATCATCGATGGTAAGGCATACTTCACAACCGATGACTGCGAGGACATGATTTCTAATATGCTGGAGCGTAAGCTGAGATTCAAGTTCCTCCTGGAACTGGATGAGGAGACTGGCGACTCTGTGCCTTTCACTTACATCAACAGCGCAACTGTCGCTCATGAGAACGACTCTGTTAGCAATGGTGTAATCCATGTCGTTTCTGACTTGGTGGACACTTACAATGGATTGATTGGTGCATTGATTCAGACTGACTCTACATGTCTGCTCTACAATGACGCATTTAAGGTAACCGGTATCCTTGACTCGCTCGAGTATGACGAGGACAAGTCTTATGGCTGGGCTTCAACTCAGGACCGTATCGACTCTTGTACTTGGACAAATGACAAGCTGTGTATCCCAACTGCTAAGGACGCTAACGGCGGTGGCGGTGAGTATGACAACGTGGCTTACCCAGAGAAGCGTTATTTCAACTTCACAGTGTTCATGTGCCCTGACTCTATCCTGAAAGAGAAGCATGGCATCGAGACATTGGATGACCTCCGCAGAAAGGCACGTGAGCTTTACGAGCCAATGTATCCGGAATACGCTGAAATAACAGACGAGAAGGACCGTCGCAACTATCTGAACATGTTCATCTCGTACCATGTTCTGAACAGATACGGTTCTTACTACACATTGACTTCTAATGACAACTCTGACCTGCCTAACAACTTCAACCGTCGTAAGTATGACATCGTTGACTTCTATGAGACTTTGATGCCACACTCTCTGATGAAGTTCTCTTTCCCTTCAGGTTCTAAGGTGGGCTTGTACATCAACCGTCGTGGTGTTCAGTCACGTGTCGACGAACGTGGTGTATTCGTGCAGGGTGCTAAGGTGCTGAACTCTTCACTCTTCCCAGATACGAAGTTTGACGCTAACAACGGTATCTATCACTACATCGATGATATCGCTGCTTACGGTGAGGTTACTCAGAAGACTGTACTCAACGACGTCATCCGTATGGACGGTACGACATTGTCTCCTGACTTCATGACGCTGATGACAGACGGACAGACTCCACGTGGACACTTCTGGAGAAATGGTGACCGTTATGGTACTGCGAAGAACACGAGCGTTGCTGCTAATAACGACAACCGAAGTGTCGGCTTCAAGCCTGGATGTGCACGTAACTTCACTTATACAAACAATACGCACATGCACGTTCGCGGACGTTCTCTCTACTTCTGGTCTTATGAAGGTGACGAGATTATCTTCAAGGGACGTTATGACGTGACCATCAAGCTCCCACCAGTGCCAGCAGGTACTTACGAGGTGCGTATGATGACTTGTGTAGGCTTTGCAACTCGTGGTATCATCCAGTACTATCTGGGTAGCGATCCTAAGCACTTGCAGCCACAGGGCATTCCATTCGACATGCGCCCAGGTGGACGTACGCTGTTCGGTTGGAAGTCTGACGACGACCTCGGTGATGATGACGCAATCACAGCATTTGACAAGTCTATCCACAACATCAGCTGGATGAAGGGTCCTAAGTGCTACCACTGTGGTTGGCGCAGCAGCTTCGACGCAAGCTCAGCTACAATGCGCGATCAGGACAACACTATCCGTAAGGTGATTGGTACATTCTATACTGACGGAAAGACTGACCAATATTTGCGTATCCAGCAGAAGATGGAGTCTGAGAACAATGAGTTGAACTTCGACTTCCTCGAACTCTGTCCAAGCTCTGTATACAATAACGAATATTTTGCAGAACCTGTTTGGTAATAAACATATAGCATCCCTCGCCCGCTCATTGCGGAGTGGGTGAGGGTTGCTGACAATAAAGAAAGAAGATATGAATAAAATTAAAAATACATTCCGTGCAGGATTTGTCGTAGCGGCAGGACTTGTTGCTATGTACTCTTGTACTGACACATGGGATGATCACTATAATGCGCCTGTTCAGTTGGACTACGAAGGAACAACAATGCAGGCCATAGAGGAGAATGCATCCAATTTCGCAAAAGTGATTAAGGCCTATGGCTATGAACGTGAGTTGACTTCTGATAACATCTACACCATCTGGGCTCCAGCTGACGATGCTTTCGATGTAAGTAAGTATATCGATGAAAACGGCAATGCGATCGAGGACTCTACAGAGGTTGTAACACAGTTTATCAAGAACCACATCGCGCGTTACGCTCGTTCTGTCAATGGAAAGGATCAGGATTTCAACTTGATGAACGAAAAGCGTGGCAGCATGTCGGCTGAAGGAAAGTTTGGTGATGCGTCTATCGCAGTGAGCAACATCGCCTGCAAGAACGGCGTTCTGCATATCATCACAGAGGAATCTCCTTACAGCTTTAACCTGTTTGAGCTGATAGCAAAGCAGTACAAGGATGATACAGACGAGGGCAAAGACACACTTTCTCTCTATGCGTTCCTTTACGATGAAAAAGTAAACAAGGACTCTCTCATCGAGGACAAGTCTGTGAGCCGCGGTGTGGACGAGAACGGTGATAAGATTTGGGTTGACTCTTTCGTGATGCGTAACAACACAGTATTGAAGAATGTTGACGCTAAGCTCTACGAGGAGGACTCAAGCTTCATCGCTATCATCCCATCTGCAAAGGCTTGGACAGAGCGTTACAAGATTGCAGAAAGCCTTTTGGTGTTCAATCCTTTTGAGGATGAGCGTGCTCCAGGCGCTTGCGACTCGCTCCAGCGTCACTATGCAAATATGTTTGCGATGTCAGACCTCTATTTCAACAGAAATGCGAACGAGCACTGGCAGGACTCACTGAAGTCAACTACTTACGGCGGCTTCAGCCCTTGGTATGAGCATGTTTACTACAGCAAGATGCCAAAAAACCTTCCTGAAGATGTTGAAGTGAACGACATCCTCTCTAAGTGTGGCGACCCAATCGAATGCTCTAACGGTATTGGCTACATCGTAGATGAATATCCAATGAGCGAGTACGAGCAGTTCTTCAAGAAAATCAAGGTATCGGCAAGTTCTTCAACTATTAATAAGGACTTGGATAAGAATGGTAAGGCTAAGTTCACAAAGAACACAAATGACAACTTCAGAACTTATAGCGGAACATTCTACTCAACCCTCATTGATACTGTAGAGAACGTTGTGTTGGATAGAAAGAACATCAATTACCGCTTTACTGATATTGTTCCTGCTTCAGGTTCTGCGAATCCGGTTGTTGGTTTTGATGTACCAAACACACTCTCTGGTACATACGACATCTATCTGGTTACTTGTCCAATCTGGATGGTTTCTGATTACAACAACATTCCAGACTCATTGCTGGATATCAGAACTTATCGTTTCTATACGACAATCTTCGAGCGTGATGAGGACGGTGAGTATCCTTCTTCAGGTTTGCGTCTCGTAAATCCAATAGACTTGGATGAGGATGGTGACTCTACAAACTATTTCACAACTATCGATACGCTTTATGATGAGTCAGGCCATCGTATTGTGAATGATACTACTTTCCTCGGAACACACAAGTTCAAGAATGCTTATTACGGACGTAATGAAGAGGGAGTTGTTATTCAGCTTCAGAGCCAGATTTCTTCTAAGTTGAAGGATGTATATTCACGTGAAATGCTGATTAGCTCAATTATCCTGAAGCCACATGGACTGAAGGGTGAGGATGTCATCATCACTCCTGGTGATGCTCCTGCAACAGAAGCTAAAATGAGAAAAGGTACAATGTTGACAAACTCTAATAAACGTAAATAATTATGCAGCACTTCAATAAATATGGAATAGCAGCACTGATGTTCTTTTTGGGCACAGCGCTCCCTGTAATGGCACAGGACGAAGCACAGGACGAAGTGGCTGTTGCGCCTATAAAGGTTGATAAGCCAACAAAGAGTTATCCTACTATTGATGTAAAGGGTAAGGTTGTTGATGCAGCAACTGGTGAGCCACTGGCTGGTGCGCAGATTCAAGCTTTCAACAATAGGTATTATACAGCGATGGCTGATGAGAATGGTGAATTCACCATCAAAGTGCCACAGTTTGTAACTTCTCTGTCTGTTAAGCTGGAAGGTTATAACCTCAACAATATTTCACTGAACGGACGTACAAGTGATGTGAATGTGAAGCTGTATTCTGATTTGCTGGCTACTGAATACACAACCGTGTCTTCAGCTGCTAAGACTATAGCAATTGATGGATTCGAAAATACTCCAGCATTGACCATCGATCAGGAGATACAGAATCGTTTGGGTGCAGATATACGCGGTATTCAGCGTTCTGCTAACCCTGGACAGGGTATTGCCATGTTCGTTAACGGTCTCAACTCCCTGAACTCAAATGCAATGCCGCTGATAATCGTTGACGGTGTGGTGTATGACCAGCTGTATGACACAGACATGCTTCACACAGGTTACTTCAACAACTTGTTGCAGGCAATCAATGTAGATGACATTGAAACTGTAGAGCTCTTGAAGAACGGTACAGCCATTTACGGCGCCAAAGCAGCAAATGGTGTTATCTCCATCAAGACAAAGCGATGCACTTCTATGGCAACTCGTATTGATGTGAACCTCAGTGCAGGTGTGGAGCTGACTCCTAACACATTGGATTTGATGGATGCATCTGAATACCGTTCTTATGCATCTCAGTTGCTCAAGACTTCTGGCACCAAGCTCACAGAGTTCAAGTTCCTCAACACAGATCCTAACTACTATTATTACAATATGTATCATAACAATACAGATTGGAATGATGTTGTTACACGTGAGGCTTGGACACAGAACTATGGCATCAACATTCAGGGTGGTGACGATATCGCTCAGTACAACCTTTCTGTAGGTTATACAGATTCGAAATCTACACTGAAGAGAAATGACATGCAGCGTTTCAATGTGCGATTCAATACAGACATCGTGCTGAACAAGTGGTTCTACACTCGCTTTGACGCAAGCTACACCAATGTGATTCGTAACCTGAGAAGCGATGGCTGGGCTTCAGACCAGAACTTGCAGGCTTTGGCATCACCAGGTGCTTTGGCTAACATTAAGGCGCCATTCCTCTCTCCATACGACTTCTCTACAGATGGCAAGGTGTCTTCATTTATCGCAGATGCTGATGACTACATGTATGAAGGGCTTGGTTCAAAAGGTGCTATCGCCAATCCGCTGGCTATCCTCGAGAATGGTGAGGCAAAGAACAAGAACCGTTCTGACTGTACGATGATTAATGTATCTATCGCACCAACATGGGAGCCTACTAAAGACTTCTCATTGACAGAGCATTTCTCATACTCCATGCAGAACTTTGATGAAAGCTATTTCACTCCAATCATTGGTATGCCATCATTCACATTGCCAAACAGCCAGGGTGAAACACAGAACTCAAAGTACTCATTCTTCTCAAGACACAATGCAGTGTTCTCAGACACTCGTGCTGACTGGAGAATCCTGTATAATGGCCCACATTACCTGTCAATGTTTGGTGGCATACGTTTCATGAACGACACATTCATGGCTTCTTATCTCCTTGGTGACAATACCGGTAACGATAAGACTCCAAACGCAAACGACGATCAGATTTCAAAGAAGCTTCAGGGTTCAGATACAAACTGGAGAACGCTTGCTTATTATGCTAACGTTGACTATAACTACAAAGAGAAGTACTATCTGACAGGTCAGTTCTCAATGGAGACTTCTTCACGCTTCGGTCACGACGTTGATGCAGGACTCGGACTCTTCGGCGTAGCATGGGGTCTGTTCCCATCTATCCAAGGTTCTTGGGTGCTTACAAATGAAGACTGGTTCAAGTCTAACAACATCGTAAACATGCTGAAGGTGAGCGCCGGCTTTGAGTCTGTAGGAAATGATGCTATCGACAACACAGCAACACTGACATACCTTTCTTCAGACCTGCTGCTTGGTAACTCAACTTCTTCTATCGGCATTGGTCAGATTGGTAACTCTTCACTCCGTTGGGAGACCACCAACCGCTTCAATGCAGGTTTAGAGGGTAATTTCTTCAACAACCGCTTGAACCTCCGTGCGAATTACTTCATGTCAAAGACCAACAACCTGGTAACTCTCGGTACACTCGCTTATGTAGCAGGTCTGTCTGATTACTACACCAACGACGGTGCGCTGAAGAACCACGGATTTGATGTGGCTTTCAATGCGAAGGTTGTAAACGAAAAGAACTTCAAGTTCGAGTTGGGCGCAAGCATGGGTCATTACAAGAACGAGTTGACTCGTCTCCCACAGGGACAGACCTCATTCGAGACTAAGATGTACAACGGTACCATCCTCTCAAAGGTAGGTGAAAGCGCAGGCGTATTCTATGGCTACAAGACTGAAGGCGTTTATGCAACTTCAGAAGAGGCAGCAGCTGCTGGCAAGTACATCCTCGACGATTCTTCAAATCCAGTTTACTTCGGTGCTGGCGATATGAAGTTTGTTGACAAGAATAACGACGGCGAAATCAACGAGTCTGACCGCTTTGTGATTGGTGATCCTAATCCAGACATCTATGGTAACATCAATATGAAGTTCCACTTCGGACAGAACTGGACTTTGGCCACAAAATTCAACTACTCTCTGGGCAATGACATCTACAACTACCAGCGT
>JAFTTD010000260.1 GCA_017466965.1 Bacteroidaceae bacterium | reverse complement strand
AATTGGTGTTTCTAACCAGAACGAAGTTCTTCTTATTAATGGTGAAAGATTCCAAGATCCAACAGCTATCATTCTCACTGATGCTTCAATGATTTCAATTGCAATCCTTTCTGTAATAGCTATAGCTGTTACTGTATGGAGTATGGTTGCAGAAATAATGGCTAAGAAATAACGAATAGAAAGGAGTAACTATGGGAAAGAAAAGAAAAATGCCAGGATTGAACACAAGTTCAACAGCAGATATCTCATTCATGTTGCTCATCTTCTTCCTCGTTACAACATCAATGGACACAGACCAGGGTTTGGGACGTACACTTCCAAAACCACCTGAAGATGAAACATTGAAGAACGAGATAAAAGTCAAGGAGCGTAATATTCTCTACATCCGAATAAACAAGGACAACCAACTCATGATTGGAGAGAATGACATCGTTCAAGTTGACGAATTGACGGAGATAGCAAAAGATTTCATTGAAAATCCGACAAATGACCCAAATAAGCCAGAAAAGAAACTTAAGAACGTTAAGCTTATTGGCCAGCGTATGGTAACAGAGAACCATGTAATCTCAGTTCAGACTGACCGTGGTACAAGTTATTGGATTTATTTTGAAGTACAAGACAAACTCGTTCAGGCATACAACGAATTGCGTGACAAGTTGTCAAAGGATGAATTCGGTTATAAATACGAATTCTTGACAGCTGAACAGCAGGAAGCAATACGTGAAGTATATCCTATGAAGATTTCAGAGGCTGAACCTAAAAAATATGGTAAGACGTTATGAGCAGATTTAATAAGAATGGAAGCCGCGAGATGCCAGAGATGAATACATCATCTCTTCCTGACTTGATTTTTACAATCTTGTTCTTCTTCATGATGGTAACATCAATGCGCGAAGTTACATTGAAAGTAAAATTCGATAGGCCAGCAGGTACTCAGCTTGAAAAGCTTGCACGTAAATCTTGTACTTCGTTCATCTATATCGGTAAACCTACAGAAGCATTAAGATCACAGTTCGGTACAGGTACACGTATCCAGCTAAACGACTCATATGCAGAAGTAAGTGAAGTTTATGACTTCATCATGGCAGACCGTAGTGAACTCAGTGAATCAGACAAACCTTTCTACACTGTTTCTATGAAAGTTGACAAAGATACTCCAATGGGTATTATAACAGACGTTAAACAGGTGTTACGTAAGGCATACGCACTTAAGATTGTATATTCTGCCAACAAGAAACAATAATATAATATACAATTACATAAAATTAAGGAGTAATTTCATTTTTGAAGTTACTCCTTTTTTTGTTATTCACATATTAATCACTAAATTTGCATTGTTGAGTTAAGTTTAATTCTTTAAAGCTTGAACAATTAATCAAAAAGGACATTTATTAATTAAATAATATAAAAACATCTATAATATAGTATCTACAGAAACAATATACACAATAAATACATAGGGACTATTTTAGTATAGAAACTTAACTATAATAGAAACTATATATAATATAAATACAAAGAACTATATACAATAAAATACAATGCACTAAAATACAATAGAGACAATTAAGTCCAAACCAACAGTTATGTAGAAAAGTTGTATATAAAGTAAAATAGATCAGTTGCAATTAAAAGTTGCAATTAAAGGTTGCAATTAAAGGTTGCAAATAGAAGTTGCAGATACAGGTTGTATGTAAAGTTCTATATAAAGGTGTATATAAAGTTCTATATAAAGACGTAATAAAATTACATAAAAGAGATATAATATAACAACAATAAAATGAAGCAATATTTAGATCTTCTGCAACGCATCATCAATGAAGGCACAGAAAAGAAAGACCGTACAGGAACTGGAACAATAAGTGTATTTGGCAATCAAATGAGATTTAACCTAGAAGAGGGATTCCCTTTGTTGACAACAAAAAAATTACACTTAAAATCAATTATATATGAACTACTTTGGTTCTTGAACGGTGATACAAATGCAAAATACTTACAGGACAACGGTGTCAGAATTTGGAATGAATGGGCTGATGAAGATGGTAATTTAGGACATATATATGGTTACCAATGGCGTTCATGGCCAGATTATAATGGAGGACATATTGACCAGATTACACAAGTCATTAACGACATTAAAAATAATCCTGACTCTCGCAGACTTATAGTAAGTGCATGGAATGTGGCAGACCTTGGTAACATGAATCTTCCGCCATGCCATATACTATTCCAATTTTATGTTGCAGATGGAAAACTAAGCCTTCAACTCTATCAAAGAAGTGCTGATACATTCTTAGGTGTTCCATTTAACATTGCTTCTTATTCATTACTATTGATGATGGTTGCGCAAGTTACAGGATTGAAACCTGGTGATTTTGTATATACAACAGCAGATACTCATGTATATCTGAACCATTTGGAACAAGTAAATTTACAACTTACCAGAGAGCCACGAGCTTTACCAAAAATGCGTATAAATCCAAATGTAAAAGACATCTTCAGTTTCAAATACGAAGATTTTGTACTTGAGGACTACAATCCATGGCCACACATAAAAGGTGTTGTCTCTGTATAATTATGTCGGAATCCGTACACTTCACATCATAATTGGCTGTTAAGGATTTAAGACCCAAATTGGATTAGAAAGACTTAAGTATTAAGCAAATTAAAAACTTAAACAAGTATTGATACAATGCAAATATCTATTATTGTTGCTATAGCAAAGAACAATGCCATTGGCTTTGAAAACAAGTTATTATATTGGTTGCCTAATGACTTGAAAAGATTCAAGGCTTTGACAACAGGAAATACTATAATTATGGGAAGGAAGACGTTTGAATCGCTACCAAAAGGGGCACTTCCAAACAGAAGAAACATTGTTCTTTCCCGTAATTCAGAAACCAATTCATTTCCTGGAGCAGAATGTTTCGATTCTTTAGAAAAGGCACTGGAATCATGCACTGAATGTGAAAATGTTTACATTATAGGAGGTGCCTCCATCTACGAACAAGCTGTTCCAATAGCAAACAGATTATGCATAACATACATTGATGACATACCTGCTGAAGCAGACACCTTCTTTCCTAAAATAAATATAGAAGATTGGGAAATAACTTTCAGGGAAGAGCACGAAATTGATGAAAAGCATAATCAAAGATATACATTTATTGATCTTGAAAGAAAAGCAAAGTAGAAAATGACTCTACCTGATATTTTCATAAACAGGATGCGCCTCCTGCTTGGAGATAAAACATATTCTGAATTTGAACAGTCTTTTTCCGAAATACCTCCAGTTAGCATTCGCTATAATCCCAACAAATGGCAAAAAGAAAAGAATGGCGTAAAAGTTCCGTGGTGTGAAAGCGGCTATTACCTTCCTTCACGCCCTACATTTACATTCGACCCTTCATTTCATGCAGGAACCTACTATGTTCAGGAAGCATCTTCCATGTTTCTTGAACAATTTCTTAACACTTACATTAAGCACCCTGTTGTAGCTTTAGACTTATGTGCCGCTCCTGGTGGCAAATCAACCCTTACAATCAGCAAGCTTCCTGCTGGGTCCGTTTTAGTTGCAAACGAAATAATTAAACTCCGCTCGCAAAAGTTAGCTGAAAACATTATTAAATGGGGGAATCCAAACGTAATCGTCACAAACAATCAGGCCTCAGATTTCAGCTATTTGAATGAGTTTTTCGACTTAATTATATGCGACGTACCATGTTCAGGAGAAGGGATGTTCAGAAAAGACGCACAAGCTATAGAAGAATGGAGTTCAAACAATGTTGATATTTGCCAAAATCGCCAAAGAGAAATAATAAATGACATTTGGAGAAGCTTGAAACCAGGAGGGTTATTAGTATATAGCACATGCACTTACAACACATTAGAAAACGAAGAGAATATTGAGTGGATAGTTAAAACATTCGGTGCAGAAGTTTTACCATGCAGTCCTGTTGAAAAATGGAATATAACAGGCAACATGTGCGGTACAGGGCATGAGGTTTATCGTTTT
>JAFTTD010000001.1 GCA_017466965.1 Bacteroidaceae bacterium | reverse complement strand
GAAACGCCTGAACTCAGTCAGATCATTCCTATAAAGCCCTGTCCATATCTGATTTATCGGCTGTCCGCCTATGAAACCTTCCATCCCGTCAGTATTGCCATCAAAAGCATCCTGACAATCCTTCATGATAGAAACACAATAGTCGAGCCTCTCCTTCATCTTAGCCCGGACAGCCTCATCTTCAGTAGCGGCATACGCAAGGGCAAGAGCAGAAAGATAATGTCCGCCGACATGGCCCTCAAGCGACCAGCTGTCAAGTCCCCAGTTAGGGAATGACGGATGTGCATTTACCCAGCCATAATAAGGGGAGCCCGATTTTGAAGACAAGCCTGACTGACGGACAAATGGGGTCATTAGCCTATCAACATCATACTGCAGCAGAAGTTCATTGTTAATATCCAGAGCCTGTTTCATAGGACCGTCTGCCAACCTCACCTCATTCAAATTAAAGTGCTGCGGATAGAGTTCGCTTTGCGCCATAGCGCCATAAGGCAGCAACATTGCAATGATTGCCAATAAGATACAATTGTTTTTCATGAGTGCTTAATGTTTGTTTCTGCAAATATATGTATTTCTGCAATTCAATCAAAGGATGAGATAAAAAAAGGCCAGCTGTTTGACACAGCTGACCTTTCAAGGTATTTCTAAATAATGCAACTCTTAGAATGCGTCATGGAAGAGGAAGTCAACCTTCACACGACGGTGTTCTGAACCAACTTCTGGAGATACTTCAATGTTATAAACATTGTTAACCTTCATGTCCTTAAGACCGCTGATGTTCTTGTGAACAAAGTCCTTAACGCTGATTGCACGGATGAGTGAAAGCTGTTCGTTGTTTGTGATACCGCTTTCCTTTGTCACAGTGAGCGTGCTTGGCTTGCCATTGATGTTTACAGCCTGGTTGTTTACATCGCCGAACTTGCCGTCATACTTGATGACACCGCTGATTGGCATTGCGTCAGCAGAACCTGAATAAGAAATTGTAACAGCCTTTCCTGCCTTAACATACTTAGCGAAGTCTTCAGCAAACGCCTTGTTGATGACATTCATCATAGCGACAGAAGCCTTAGCCTTTTCTGCATCATACTTACCTGGAGCGAAGTCTTCATATACACTGAACTGATCCTTCACTGTATATTTGTAACTTACCTTATAGTCGTATGTATCCATGCCGTTGGCAGCCTTTGCAGGAACAACTTCTGTAGAAACAGAGATTGTTGTGTTGTCAGAAATGATGTCTTCATCCTTAGCATACTGAACAGCATCTGTCTTGATACGCTCAAGACGAGCGCTGTTGGCGATGCTCTGCTGAGCTACGTTGAGCGGAACATATCCACTGCCGGAAGTGATGAGCTTCACGTCTTTTCTGTCAAGGTTGTTATAGACGTAAGTCTTTGAGTTCTTAGAGTTGAGAACCTCTGTATAGATGACCTCGAACTCATTGTTCTTGTTCAATCCATATACAGTATTGCGGAACTGAACTGCGTCAGAAGACTGGAATGCAGCAACTTCTTCCTTAGGCACGCTGAGCGCGATAGAAGGCATACTGTTGAAATCGACAGTAAGGAGCTCGCGTCCTGTATTATACTTACCGAATGTAGCGTTAGAAGTGTTGATGCGGTTTCCTGCCAATTCAGTAGCCATTTCATTCTCAAACTTCAAGCGAATAGACTCAATTGAATCGCTGCTTGTACGGAGCTTGTATGCTTCATCAGACTCGCCTTCCAAACGCTTCATCCAATTGTTCATACGGTCGTTAGCACCCTGCTTCATGCGCTCGTAGAGCGACATTGCATCAGTGCTGATTGACTGTGAAGCCTGCGCCATCATCTTTGTCTTTGAATAGCCAAAGTTATACTTCACACCAACCTTAAGAGCTGTTGACCAGTCGCTGCCCTCGTTAATGCGAGTATTGAACGCATCGCTTGTCTTGTCAACATCCCACTCTGCAATGAGGCTAAGCTTGTCATTAAGCTCATACTCAGCCATTGCGCCAAAACGGAAATTGCCACCGATAACCTTGTCATACATTCCTACAGCATAAGTCATGTCGTCCTTTCCCCAAGAATAATTAAGTCCGAATCCTCCCAACACATAAATAGTGAACGGAACTTTCTCTTCCAATGAGAACAAATGGCTAATGTTGAACATCAAATCTACATTTGTGTTCAAATAATGGAATTTCTGGTAATCATTCATCGCATAAACCTTAGAGTCAAGACCCTGAAGTCCGAAGCGAATGCCAAATGAAGGATTAAACTGATAACCAAATCCTACGCCAAATGCAGGCGAAACAAGATCAAGCCTGTCACCAGGAGTAAAGTCCATTTTAGCTCCCGCCTGTGCATGCCAGAAGAAATGAGGGATAAACACCTCGCTCTTAGATGCATTCTGCGCATTAGCAGAAACAGACATTACAGCCAAAATGAAACCAAACAAAAATTTGTAAGCTTTTTTCATATCTAAAACTGTATAAAAAAATAAATAATTTTCACAATTAAGGTGCAAAGTTATCCAAAAATGCTTTATGAGCAAAATTATGTATAAAATATTTAATATTAAAGAAGTTGTAAACACCTTTTATTAGCTGATTATGCTTTCACACAAACAATTTGCCAAGAAAAAATAATCAAATATTATTAGCGTGGCCTTGCCTCATCTGTAAAAACGAGCCTGCATTTCATTTAAAACGAGCCCTCGTTTAATAGCAAACGAGCCTGCGTTTAAAAGCAAACGAGCCTGCGCGCCACATTAAGCAAGCCCGTGTTTAACAACCGACACACTACTCCTCAATCTGCAAAGTTCCATAGCTTGCATCAACTGCATCAGAAGAGATAACATCTGTCAGTTCCGTGATGGACGGCTTTACAGGGCTGACCATCCATTCCGGCACATTGTAGCTCTTGAGCAGCTCGGTGTCATGCAACGGATTACGCTGAGGAAGAATGAAAGGCTTATGAGCTATTCCCTGCTCATCAAAATATGAAATATACAGGCGAGTATAGTTCTCGTCATCTCTGCGCGAAGTAAACATTATCCATCTGCCGTTCGACGACCATGTATGATAACTTTCTGTTGACTTTGTATTTGCGGCTTACAATGGCCTGACTTCGCCTGTCAAAAGGTCTTTCACATAGAGATCTGATGATTTGTGCCATACATGGAACTGGCCATAATCGCCCATCGAGAACAAAAGATAGCGTCCGTCGGGAGAAACGCGAGGAAATGCCGCGCTTTTGCCAAGGGAATCAGCAAGGACAACATCTTCTCTCTTGCCGAAGGTCAATGACGAAGCATCGAATTTTCTGGAATATATATTATATTTTAGGCTTTGGAATTGCGGAGTCAATTCTCTCTCCACGCTATTTGTCTGCTGTTCAAAATGCGCTGAAGCATAATACAGCGTCTTGCCGTCAGGGCTCCATGCGGGGAATGTTTCGTATTCATCTTTACGGCGGTCAATGCTATACACCTTGTTCTTGTCAACATCATAAAGAATAAGGTCAGACCCATAGTCAATGACTTCTATTTTCTGCCTGTTGCGAGTATGGAACATCTGCCCCGTCTTATTTACAGAGTAGGCTATAAAGTTATGTTCCGGATGCCATGCCGCATAAACTCCAGCCGACAGCGTGCTGTCTGTTTTCAGATTCACCTTTCTGACATCTTCGCCCTGTATAATCACAGTGCCTCCTTTTGTTTGGCGAACATGAAAGTTTGAGCGTCCGTCCTTATAATGATTTCTTGGAATATGACAGTTCACACACTGCATTTTGCCATGGCTGTTCATCATGTCATTGCTATATATCACCCTTTCTTCAAAATTTGTAAGATTACGTTCATTCAATGTCAGAGTGTTATAGTATTCGTATGAAGGTTCTATGAGGCGATAAGTTATATACGGGTCCATTTCTTCCAACGCAATAGGATTCCTGATAGTGTTGAATTTCTCCCATTTCCCTTCTTTCTTAACATAAACGTCAGTGCATACAGTGTCACCTTTTGAATCGTCCAAAAGCGAGTGCCATTTGTCAATCGGAATATCCGCCACATTGCCGGACAGCAGAATCTCCTCTTCTGATTTCATTGAAAATATATGGACTACATATTCATCAGCTTCTTCACATACCATGAAATTTGTAGGCGATATATTTGGTGGCAGCACAGCCCCGTCGTATTCGGGCTTGACATTGGCTTTTTTTCCATTAGCATCTGCCGATGAAGGCAACGAAGGTTCACACGCCGCCATTAAAGACATAGACAGAATCAATATTATATATAATGTAGTTCTCATTTCATTGAATTTTTTTAGTTCAAAAAAAACTTATCTCTCCTGTATGTTTCCATACGATTCCAGTTCTGCCTTTTTAGGAAGCAAGCCAAAATAGTAATAGAACCAGTACGTATGTCCAAATTCAGAATACAAGATACTGCGCGCCGTACTTGTAGCCCCATGATTTTTTATCACACTCTGAAAACGCAGGAAACGTTCCTTCATCGACTTGTCAACGGGCAGTTTGGCTCTTTCTAACACACCTATGGAAGCAACAGTCTGCACCAGCCCCTCCTGAATATGCAAAGGCACATTTCCCTTGTAGCGGTTCTGAACGCCGGCAAAGATTCCGAAAAAAGTTTTGACATCCTTATTAAGCAGCGCATTCATCATCTGCATTTCTTTTACTTCAAGGGAATTGCCGTTAATGAAACTCAGGCTGTAAAGCAGGAATCTTTCTATTGCGCCTCCATCAATGTCCAAAATATTATCACTGTTTACTAAAGGACGAATCTTTTTCATTTCTTCGTCCGACGAAATCAGCGTTTTGTCATTCACATACGGCGAGTATTTTTCTACAAAATCCCTATGAACCAATGTCTTGCCAAGCAAATGCAAGTACTTAGCCGCCAATTCATTTTCACCGTTCAGCAAAGCTATTTTCGTCATATACTTTAGAACTCCAGGGCGCTGTCCGTATGTAACCATATTCTCCATACACCAGCGATATGAAAAATTCAACAAGCCAAAATGATAATACAAAGGTGCTGCACCTATAAGACAGTCTATATTTGACATTCTCACATTCTTATACACTGCATTACCGTCGGGATAGAAGAAGAGCGAATCGCACATTGCACCCTGCTGCTTCAATGCAAGGCGGGTGAACCATACATGAAGGCGTGTTGGTTCACTGTCGAGATTCCTGGAAATGCTGAGCACCTCATCATACTCACCACATTCAATTGCACGCTTCATGTTCAGCAACGAAAGCAAATCTGAATCACGGTTCGTAGCCATAAACAGATTTAATGCAGCAAGAGGCAACAAGATACACGATATTATACCTCTCCATTTTTTCGACCTTATATAACCAATAAATATCATCAGCACCAATGCCAATGCTGAAAACTTCAACGGATTCCAAAAACCGGACTCTTCATCGCCGGGCAAGAAATCAGGAAGCCCTGCAAAAAACAGGTTGTCAGCCCTCATCTCCAACATTCCCAGTCGCCATATTATGAAAGGAGAGAATATACCCAAGACCACAGCAACAAAAGCTGGCATTGACAACTTAAGAGACTTCTTCTTCAAAGCCTCACAAACATCAGCTACAAGTATCAAGACAATTGCGAACAAAGCATATACACCCATTAGCATATAGCCAACAGCAGGCAACAAAGCCACCATCAGCCACTTTGCAACCGGATGTTTGCAAGCATTCCACCCCCAAACAATCAGTGCAATGAAAAGAAAGCCCAAAGGTGCAGTGAAAGCAACAGCAGGAGCCTTCAGTTCATACAGCATATAACCAAGCTGAGTGAAATTAAGCAACAACAGCACAGGTGCAACCCAACACAATGGCTCACACTCCAAACTAACGCGAAAGGCAAATTTTGAGGCTATTGCAATAGCTGACAACAACAGGCACAACAGAACTGCGCCAATCCACGGAGTTGCAAAAGTACTCTGCAAGAAAGAAGCAAGATAAAAAACAAACCCACATGGTTTGCCCAGCAATTCAGCCGCAAACAAATCTGTCGTATAAAAAGGCGTTATCTCTGCCGTCTCATACAGCATAGGCGTAAGTTCACCAAGAAGTATATACAACGCCAAAGAAACAAATACTAAAGGAAGGATTATTCTGTTCAGCATATTTAATATCTTTAGGCGCAAAGATATAAAAATTATTAACAATTGTAAACATTAAACATAAAAAGTATATTTAAAACATAAAAAAGGAGACTCAATGAAGAATCTCCTTTTCTGTATCTGAAATTATAATTCAGATTATATGCAATAATCCCAAATGCCTGCATACAGACATAAGGCATTAATTTACACAGTTATTAGTCAGCAAGTTTAGCCTTGATGAATTCGCGGTTGAGACGAGCAATGTTTGCAATAGTTTCGCACT
>JAFTTD010000259.1 GCA_017466965.1 Bacteroidaceae bacterium | reverse complement strand
GTATGAAGTCACGTGCTCTGACTATAGGACCTGCAACAAGCTGAGGGAAGAAAGAGACATAGAATTCATAGTCAAGCCATCTGTTCAATGGTGTAAGGTTGCCTTTGTAAATATCTATTGTATAGCTCATTGATTGGAATGTAAAAAATGATATGCCAACAGGAAGGAATATGTCAAAAGGGTCAAAAGTTCCACCACAGATAGAAGCTATTGTCTCACCGAAAAAGTTTGTATATTTAAAGTAACATAAGAGCCCGAGGTCTAATGCTATGCTGGTTATTAGCAAGAATCGCCTTTTGTTTATGTCATTGGCGTTTTTGCATGAATATATAGCTTTGGCTAAGAGGAAATCTGTTGTAGTGACAAATGCAAGCAGTATAAAATATATTCCGCTGCTTTTGTAGTAGAAATAATATGAGAAAATAGTTACAAACAGTAATCTGAGTGTGTCACGTTTGTTTAGTTTCCAATAAATAAGAGAAAAGACAAGAAACAAAAACAAAAAAATGCCACTGCTGAATATCATTGGTGATTTAGGGTTATACACCAGTTGCTCTATTATTTTTTGAAAATCAATTTCCAACATAGTCATTATAAGCTTTAAGCAGAGCTTCTCCTAAAAGATTTCCCTGTAATTCGTATCCGTTAGCTGTAAAATGAATCAAGTCTTTGTTCATTAAGCCTGCATTCTTCCAATTGTTGCATGCATATTGCTCTCCTCCTGATATATTATACAAATCCCAAACGGCAATTGAATGCTTTATGCCGTATGCTACAATATTTTGTGCAACACGTCTTGTGTTTTCATTCTGAACAATGGAGTAGGAGTAGCGTAAGCGTCCTTGTTTGTCACGATAAGTTCGTTCTGAACGTTTTGAGATGAAAGAGCCAGGAGGAGTTGTAAGCGAGAATTTTACATTTGGGCATGATGCAGATATACGCGACAGCAATTTGTCCATCATTTTTGTATGCTCCGATTCAAAATAATCAACACTGCTTTCGTTTGTGCCAAAACTGATAATTACAATGTCAGGACGCTGCTCTGCAATCTTCCTTATCATGTCGTTTCCTGCAAAGTGTGAAGCGCAAGCTCCGTTCATTCCTATAGAACTGTATATGACACCAGCCTTGCCTGTTTCTGTCGCTATGCAATCTGAATTTTTATGCAATGGCTTGTCGTTGAATGTAGCCTTTGAACCAAAACATTGCTCCAAAGTGTGGCGCACAGCTAAAGGGAAGTAATGACCGCGTACATGGCTGTCGCCAATCTGAAGAATCCTTAAAAAAGTAGTTGTGTCTCCTAACGAACTTAATGATTTGCCGATATGTTCTCCTCCTATAATTTGATTCTCTGTTGTCCCTTGAAATGTCGTAGGTATTTGAATCGGATCTATTATTGCTAATGGAGTTCTTAAAGGTATTATCAAATTAGTGTCAGTCAATTCAATGACGTAATTGTTTTTTTCTTCAGAAGCTGCTTCATATTCGGCGTTAGGGAATGATTTTATGAATCCAAGTGTCCCATTATTGTTTGGATAATGTGCCATAGTGTATGACGATGTAGCCACAAGCAGCACCGTAACAACTAATCCAATGGTAATGATGACTTTTTCTTTATTCATTTATCTGTAGCTTATAGATCATTCTTGTTCTGTTCATCATAGTTGGCTTTGCCTTTCATTATCGCCTTGTAGAAAAATTCCGCAATATAGCGCCCGCCCTTATAATTTGCATGTGTGTAGTCAAGATTGACAAGATTTTTTTCAAGCATTCTTTCTATGCAGCCTTCTCCACCCATTGCTTCATACATGTTCCAGAATCCGACGCCTGCTTCTGCTGCCATTTTTCGTTGGTATTCTAAGAGTTCCCTCACTCCCTTCATGGTGTGTAATTTCCCGTTTGCATCTTTAGATGCCCTGTCGCCTACACCCACTACAAGAATGCTTGTTTCAGGATAAATACTCTGAATATATCTTATTGTCTTAATGAACCGATTAGTGTAATAGCTGTAGTTCTTTACTTTTTCAGATGCCACATTCAACCCGAAATGTAATATGATAAGGTCGTAAGGTCTAAGATTGGCAAATTGACGGAAAATATTCTCTGGAACATCCTCTATAAGTGTTCCTGTGCTACCGCGCATATTGAAGTTGTCAAGTGATACTCCGTTTTTCCCATCCAGAGCAATGCCGTAGAATCTTGAGCTTTCACCACCTTTTACATTTACTTTTATGCGACCAAACTTTCCTGTTATCTTCAAAGTGTCGATGGATTTCTCATTTGAACAGATGTTTTTGTTGTAATGGAATGGTGT
>JAFTTD010000258.1 GCA_017466965.1 Bacteroidaceae bacterium | reverse complement strand
GTGTTGTGTTGTTTGTTTTTGAAAATCATTGAACATAATTTGAAGTGTGCTGATAAAACAGTATATTTGTGAAAGCAAAATGCCGATAGTGGTTGGCTGAATTAGGCTACTACTATCTGTCTGTGGTAAGATATATACAGAACTTTTTAAGCCATACTAAAAAGTGTTGTTCTGATATATGAATTATATAGACGTTTAATGTTTTGACAGATTCATTGATACAAATTATGAAAAACAAAATCTCTCTCTTGTTGCTTGCAATGATTGTATTGCATATTAGTTCTTGTTGTGACACCAATGATTCGGGGTTATTGAGTGAACGTGCAGTCCTGTCTTTGCGCCTGCGACAAACAAGCACCGAGAGTGATGCAAAATGGGCAGAGACCTATACCGCTATCAAGGAAAATCCAGGAGCGTGCGACGATGTGTGGTTTGCTACTGGTCTTAATATCGTCTCTCCAGAGTTTCATAAGGAGCATGCAGCTCGGTTGATTAAAGCTAAACAACAGCTTAATGAATTAGGTATTGCGGCGTCGTTACAATTTCAAATGACTATTGGTCACGGAGATTCGTTCGGTGAGGAAAATAATGAATTGTTTTCATATAAAACTTGGGGTGGTTGGACAGGGTCTTTAGGCGTGGAAGCCAAATATTGTAATTGTCCTCGTCAACCAGAGTTCTTAAAATATATGCGTGAATTGGCTGCTATATATGCACCTCTTCATTTTCATTCTTTGTGGATTGATGATGACCTTCGTTATAGAAATCACGTCCCCGCAACAGATGGCTCTTTGCTTGGATGCTGGTGTGATACTTGTATTGACGCATTTAATCAAGAGCATAAATCGGAATGGACTCGCGAATCATTGGCAAAGGCAGTGGAATCCGATACTGAAATGTATGAACAATGGTGGCAGTTTTCTACCGCCTCGCTTCAAGAAGTGGCGCGTGTAATATGTGAAGAGGTTGTTAAAGTCTCTCCCGAAACTCAACTTGGTTTCCAGCACACCAATTATGCTCAGGATAGAAAATATCAAGAAGCTATAATTCAGACTATGAAGGATGTAAGCGGAAAGGATGTCATCTATCGTCCTGGTGCAGGCAATTATTATGATTGGAGTAATGCCGATGGTCAGATAACAAAGAGTATGACATCTGCTTCGCATATGAAGTCTATGGATAATAAAAATATAAAATATTGGTGTCCTGAAATAGAGAGTTGGCCGCGCGTCTATGGCTCGCGAACGGCGCGCAGTATCCAGATAGAAGGCTTTACTGCATTAGCATATGGTGCTGATGCAATCAGTTATTTTGTTATTGCTGGCGAAAAGGAGGATGCTTCTCTTTATTCTTATTCATTGTTACGTCCGCTCTCTGAGGCTTCTGATGTTATTCGCGGCTACTTAAAGGCGAATGAAGGAACCACACCAATCGGCTATGTGGCTGATGCGAAAATTGCGGATCTTTATCACTTCGGTCGTTCTGCGCTTCCTGTTCTTCCAGGAAAAGGAGTTTCTTTAGGAAAATTGGAATCTAAAGATATGGTTTTCGGCTATACAACTCAAACTTCAAAGCAGATACAAGCTCATCGTGAGTTGATAGATTCGTTATACCCCTCACCCGTGTTGTGTGTTGCACCTTATATAGGACTTATGATTCCTCGTGTTGACAGCCTGGGTCGTGTGCGTACAATAGCTTTTGTTAATACGCGCATAGATAGTCAATATCGTATAAAAATTCGTATAAACTCTGACATTGACAAAGCTGTATGGTACGAGATGCGTGAAAAGCCGCTTCCTCTCGCTATCACTAATGACAATGGTTACAGTTATGTTGAGATTCCCGAGATTCAGCCTTGGAACTGTGGGTATATTGAGTTGCAATAGGTATTGACAATATAACAGCAGAAGCCGTTGAGTCAGAAGTGGCGCACCCCGAAAGATGTATGATGTATGAGGGAGGTTGTGCGGATTTTTAGAATGTTTTTAATTAAGGTCATAGGCAAAAAGGATGAGTGTTGTGATGAAGAAAGAGTAATAAGTATATTGATTGCCAATGGCAACATTCATTGCGCTTTAATACTCGCAAATGTTTAACGCAGTGTTCTGCCATTGTCTATCACTTGCCAAATGCCTATCCTACAGATACAAAAATCCCCATAATTCGTGATTGAATTACGGGGATTTTCTTTATTTCAGTTGTTATTCTGAGTGAGTTGATTCTTATCTCCCACCCCTCGTAACCTCCTGAATTACTCTGCCATAGCCTGCTGAACGGCAACAGCAACAGCAACGGTAGCACCTACCATTGGGTTGTTACCCATACCCAGGAAGCCCATCATCTCAACGTGTGCTGGAACTGATGAAGAACCTGCAAACTGAGCGTCAGAGTGCATACGACCCAAAGTATCTGTCATACCGTATGATGCTGGACCTGCGCCCATATTATCTGGGTGCAATGTACGACCTGTACCACCACCTGATGCTACTGAGAAGTACTTCTTGCCTGCCAATATGCGCTCCTTCTTGTAAGTACCGGCTACTGGGTGCTGGAAACGTGTTGGGTTAGTTGAGTTACCTGTGATAGATACGTCAACACCCTCGTGCCACATGATAGCTACACCCTCGCGTACGTCGTCTGCACCGTAGCAGTTAACCTTTGCACGAAGACCTTCTGAATAAGACTTTCTGAATACTTCTTTTACTTCATTCTTATATGGATCGTATTCTGTTTCAACAAATGTGAATCCGTTGATACGAGAGATGATTTTAGCAGCATCTTTACCAAGACCGTTGAGGATAACGCGGAGAGGTTCTTTACGAACTTTGTTAGCCATTTCGGCGATTTTGATAGCACCTTCGGCAGCAGCGAAAGACTCGTG